>JBILEP010000085.1:0-7664 GCA_044352045.1 Cyanobium sp.
CCAGTCGTGCCCACCGCCGAAATCCTGGTGCACCAGCAGCAGCCGATCAGCCCGCAACACCTGCAGCTGGGCCGCAGCCACCGCCACCAGGAGCAGCAGCCCCGCCCGGCGCCAGCCCCCGGCCAGGCCAGGAAGCACCAGGGCCAACAGAGCCAGGGAGAGCAGGGCCACCAGCAGGGGCTGGGGCCGGCCGATCTGCCACTGGGCCAACGGCAGGGCCGCGAAACCGCGGGCGATCGCCACCAGCAGGGCGGTGAGCACCTGCAGCGGCCAGAGCAGTGGCGCGGCCAACGGGGGCAGCAGCAGGGCCGGGAGGGTCAGGCCCATCGCCCCGAGGGTGAGGGGCGTGAGCAGCGGGGCGGCGGCCATGTTGGCCGGAATCGCATAGACGGGCAGCACCCCGAAATGGGCCAGCTGCAGCGGCAGGGTCCAGAGAGTGGCCGCGAGCGGCACCGCCAGGGCCGGGGCACTCCAGTCGGGCCGCAACAGCGCCGGCAGCCGCGGCCGCAGCCACGTCTCGATTGGCTCCGCCGACACCAGCAGCCCGGCGGTGGCCGCCACGCTCAGCTGGAAGCCCACATCCAGCAGCCAGTCCGGCCGCAGGGCCACCATCAGCGCCGCACCGAGCAGCAACACCGCCAGATGGCGCGCCCGACGGCCCGCCTCCAGGGCCAGCCAGGCCACGCCCCCCATCAGCACCGCCCGCACCACCGAGGGCTGCGGGCCGGCGAGCAGCAGGAAAAGCAGCATCGCCCCGCCCCCCAGGGCCAGGCGCGGCCCGCGGCCCATCCCCCCCACCAGGGCGCGCACCGCCCCAAGCAGCACCGTGAGGTGGAAGCCGGAGGCCGCCAGAGCATGGGAGAGGCCCGAGGCGCGGAAGGCCTCGCGCAGCTCCAGCGGCAGGGGCACCACGGCGCTGCCCAGCACCAGGGCCGCCAGGATCCCGCCCCGCTCCGGCCCCGCCGCCGCCACGAACCGCCCGGCGATGGCGCGGCGCAGATCGGCGATCGGCGTGGCCGGCCGCGCCAGCACCACGTGGCTCTCCACCCGCAACCGCCGGCGCACCCCCTGCCGCGCCAGCCGCTCCGCCGGACCGGCCAGCAGGGGGTGGGGCGCCGGCGGCAGCGGTCGCCAGCGACCCTGCACCGCCAGTCGCCAGCCCTGGCGCAGCCCCCCGCAGGCGGGGAAGAGCAGCTCCAGCCGACCCCCATCGGCGCCCTCCGCCAGGGCGCGGCAGCCGGCGGCCGGGGCGGGCGGCTCCGCCAGGGGACGGGGGTCCTCCAGAAGCCGCACCCGCAGCGGCGGCTCCAGTGAAGCCCCAACCGCTTCCGGCAACGCCGCGGCCACCGGGGCGCCGGAGCCGAGCAGCACAACAGCGAGCAGCAGCGCCAACAGGGAGGTCAGGGCACAGGATCCAGGGCCACCCCAGGATTCCCGCCACCGGACAGCCCAGCCAGGAGCGGCCAGGACCACCCCTCAGAGGCTGGGGATGCGCAGCAACAGGTGGCAGATCTCTTTGGTAGGCATCGGCTGGCCGAGGAGCGGCGCCGCCAGCAGCAGCGCCAGCGCCCGCCTCATCCGCCGGCGAGGGCCTCGCTGGCGGGGCGATCCTCCGGGTGCTGCTGATACCAGCTCTGGCGCTGCGCCTCATCCAGCAGCGGAAAACCGAGGGAGCGGCGCTCCGCCAGCCAGGACTCCGCCACCTGGCGGGCGAGGTGGCGGATGCGGGCGATGGTGGCGGTGCGCTCGGTCACCGAGATCACCCCGCGCGCCTCCATGAGATTGAAGGTGTGGCTGCACTTGAGCACAAAATCGAGCGCCGGGGCGCTCAGTCCCGCGCGCGCCAGGTCGATCGCCTCCGCTTCGTAAAGGGCGAACAGCTGCTGCAGACGTTCCGGGTTGGCAGCCTCGAAGTTGTAAGCGCACTGGCTGCGCTCAAACGGCAGCCAGATGTCGCCGTAGCGGTGCGTGCCATTCCAGCGCAGATCCCAGAGGCTCTCCACGTCCTGCAGGTACATCGCCAGGCGCTCAAGGCCATAGGTGATCTCGATCGACACCGGCCGGCAATCCAGGCCGCCGCACTGCTGGAAGTAGGTGAACTGGGTGACCTCCATGCCATCGAGCCACACCTCCCAGCCCACGCCCCAGGCGCCAAGGGTGGGGGATTCCCAGTTGTCCTCCACGAAGCGGATGTCGTGGTCGGCCTGGCGGATGCCGAGGGCCTCCAGGGAGGCCAGGTAGGTTTCCTGGATGCCAGCCGGCGAGGGCTTGATCAGCACCTGGTACTGGAAGTAGTGCTGGGCCCGGTTGGGGTTGTCGCCGTAGCGGCCGTCGCTGGGGCGGCGGCAGGGCTCCGGGTAGGCCACGGCCCAGGGCTCCGGACCGATCGCCCGCAACACGGTGTGGGGGCTCATGGTGCCGGCGCCCTTTTCCGTGTCGTAGGGCTGCAGGATCAGGCAGCCCTGCTCGGCCCAGAAGCGGTTGAGGGTGCTGAGGATGTCCTGGAAGTGCACGGGCAACCCCCTGGGGAGCGCTCATGGTGCCATGCGGCACCCGCGGGGCTGGCTTCAGCCGTTGGGGATGCGGATCTTCTGGCCGGGGAAGATGAGGTCGGGGTCTTCGATCACCTCCCGATTGGCCGCGAAGATCTCGGTGTAGCGGGCGCCGCTGCCCAGTTCCCGCTCGGCGATGCCCCAGAGGCTGTCCCCCTCCTTGACGAGCACGAAGGTGGATTCCTCGCCGCTGTCGGGGCGGGAAACGGCCACAGCCTCCACCTTGGCGACGCCTTCGACATTGCCCGCCATCAGCACGGCCTTTTCGAACGCCGCCTGATCGGCGGCCGTGCCCGTGATCGTGGCGACTTCATCGCTGAATGAGATATCGAGATCGCTGAGGCCGGGGTTGTTCTTCTCGAGGTGCTGCTTGAGTTTTTCGGAAGCTTTCGCAGGGTCTTCGCCTCTGGAGAAAATCTTCTTCCCAACGTTGGCGGCGAAATCGAAGAGAGGAACTCCCATGGGCTCCGTCAGTCTGGAGGGATCTCTACCATCCTCAGCAATCCTTGCGGTGAGCGCAAGCCTCAGGCACCCAGTTCGAGAAGACCCATCAGTCCCCCCGCCAGCGGCCGATGGCGCACCACCGCAAATCCCGCCTCACGAGCCAGCTGTTCCTGCTCCAGCCCGCGCGGGAAGGCAGCCAGGCTGGCCTCAAGGTAGGCGTAGTGATCCCCCAGATCAACGCGGCGGGCGGCGGGGACCACCACCCGCCGCAAATACAGCCGCTGGAACGCCTCGACGCCACCGCCGGGGCTCGGGCGGTTGAAATCGAGCACAATCGCCCTCCCTCCTGGGCGGAGCAGGCGGCGCAGCTCCCGCAGGCCCGCGCCGGGGTCCGCCAGGTTGCGCAGGCCGTAGGCCATCGAAGCGCCGTCCGCCCAGCCCGCCGCCAAGCCGGTGGCCAGGGCATCCCCCTGGCGCCAGCGCAGGGGCAACCAGGGCTGCCGTGCGCCGCGGCGCCGCGCCACCTCCAGGGGGGCCGCCGCAGCATCGAGGCCGAGCACCTCGCCGCCGGGCCGCACCCGGGGCGCCAGCAGCAGGGCCAGGTCGCCCGTGCCGCAGCACAGATCCACGAGCCGCTGGCCGGGAATGGGGCGCAGCCAGTGCAGGGCCTGCCGTTTCCACAACCGATGCAGACCGAGGCTGAGCAGGTCGTTGAGACGGTCGTACTCAGGGGCGATGCGCTCGAACAGCCCGCGCACCGCGCTGGGGTCGGCAGGCTTCACGGTCCCGTCCTCACGGCAGCGGCGCGCTGCGCGGGGCCAGGGGGTCCCAGCCCAGCGCCAGCCGATCGAGGCTGATCTCCGCCGGGGCGTCGACGGGGGGCAGCAGCAGGCCGCTGGCCTGGAGGCGCCCAGGGGTGGTGAGGGTGAGCACCATCACCGTGGCCAGACCCACAGCGGCTGAGCAGACCATGCAGCCCGCCAGCATTAAGGAGAATTCCCGGCGGTCGTTGGCGGCTTGCATCAACTGCAGAGCCCAGGCCACCAGGGCGATCACCGCCCCCACCATCGGGAAGGCGAGGAGTGTGAGCAGGGGAGCCGGGAGGGCGAGGAGCGCGGACACCGTCGGGACCCCGGTGTGATGCAGAAGGTTTGCTTAATCCTCCCTGCGATGCCAGCAGGGGCCGTACGGGCAACCCCCGCTCCAGCAGGTCGCCCTTGATCTCCGCCACGGAGAGCACCCCATCGTGGAGCAGGGAGGCCAGCAGGGCCGCAGCCGCCCGCCCCTCCACAAGGGCGTCGGCGATGTGGTCGATGCAACCCGCGCCACCGGAGGCGATCACCGGAACCGGCACGGCGTCCGCCACCGCCCGGGTGAGAGCCAGGTCGTAGCCGGCCTGGGTGCCATCCCCATCCATCGAAGTGAGCAGGATCTCACCAGCCCCCAGATCCACCACCCGCCGGGCCCACTCCACCGCGTCGAGCCCGGTGTTCTCGCGCCCCCCCTTCACGTACACCTCCCAGCCGGGGGCGCCATCGCTACGGCGTCGGGCGTCGATCGCCACCACGATGCATTGGCAGCCGAAGCGCTCCGCGCCCCGCGCCACCAGCTGCGGATCCCGCACCGCCGCGGAGTTGAGGCTCACCTTGTCGGCGCCGGCCCGCAGCAGCTCGGTGATGCCCGCCACGCCGCTGATGCCGCCGCCCACGGTGAACGGGATCGTGACCGCCTCGGCGGTGCGCCGCACCAGATCCACCAGGGTGTCCCGTCCCTGGTGGCTGGCGGCGATGTCGAGGAACACCAGCTCGTCGGCCCCGGAGGCGCTGTAGCGACAGGCCAGTTCCACCGGATCACCGGCGTCCCGCAGGCCGACAAAATTGACCCCCTTGACCACCCGGCCATCGGCCACGTCGAGACAGGGGATGATGCGCCTGGCGACCATCGGCGTTCTGGCGAGCCGGGGGAAGAATTCGACCCTCAGCCTGGCATCCGATCCAGCGCGGCGGCGCTGATAGGGTGGCGGCGCTTTTCAGCTCCAGATCATGTCCCAGGCCGCCATCACCATCGGTTCGAAGGTGCGGGTCACCCGGGTGCGCGATCGCATCCCGGCCGACCTGGTGGCCACCCTCAAGGCCAACCCCAACGGCACGGTCCGCGACTTCCGCGTCACCGATGGAAAGGGCATCGGCGTGATCGTGGATCTGGAGGGGGGAGGAACCAGCTGGTTCTTCGACGACGAGATCACACCCGCCTGAGCCCGATCCGCCCGTGAGCCCAAGCCCCGAGCCTGCCGCCAACGCCGACGCGCGCCAGCTGCTCGGCATGAAGGGGGCTTCCAGCAGCGACAACATCTGGAAGATCCGGCTGCAGCTGATGAAGCCGGTCACGTGGATTCCACTGATCTGGGGAGTGGTGTGCGGCGCCGCCGCCTCCGGCAACTACCAGTGGCGCCCCGATCACGTGCTAGCCGCCCTCGCCTGCATGGTGATGAGCGGCCCCCTGCTGGCCGGCTACACCCAGACGATCAACGACTACTACGACCGGGAGATCGACGCGATCAACGAGCCCTACCGGCCCATCCCCTCCGGAGCCATTCCCCTCGCTCAGGTCAAGCTGCAGATCTGGCTGCTGCTCTTTGCCGGCCTGGCGCTGGCCTGGGGCCTCGATCGCTGGGCTCACCACCGCACGCCGGTGTTGTTACTGCTCGCCCTCGGCGGGTCGTTCGTGAGCTTCATCTATTCGGCGCCGCCCCTCAAGCTCAAGCAGAACGGCTGGCTGGGCAACTACGCCCTCGGCGCCAGCTACATCGCCCTGCCCTGGTGGGCCGGTCAGGCCCTGTTCGGCCAGCTCACCTGGAGCACGGCCCTGCTCACCCTCGCTTATAGCCTGGCGGGTCTTGGCATCGCTGTGGTGAACGATTTCAAGAGCGTGGAGGGCGACAGGGCCTTGGGCCTGCAATCCCTGCCGGTGGTGTTCGGCATCCGCACCGCCAGCTGGATCAGCGCCGCGATGATCGATCTCTTCCAGTTGGCGATGGTGGGGGTGCTGATCGCCATCGGCCAGCATTTCGCCGCGGTGCTGCTGGTGCTGCTGATCGTGCCCCAGATCACCTTCCAGGACATCTGGCTGCTGCGGGATCCGGTCAGCTTTGATGTGAAGTATCAGGCCAGCGCCCAGCCCTTCCTGGTGCTCGGCATGTTGGTCACGGCCCTGGCGATCGGCCACAGCGATCTCACCCATCTGCCCGCCCTGCCGGCCCTGCTGCCGTGAGCCACGCCAGCGTCTCGCCCGTCCCCCAGGAGCCCCGATCGCCGCGCCCCCCCCAGCTGCGCGAGCGTTTCCGGGCCGCCCGGCCCCTGCTCATCCCCGCCCTGCTGGCGGCCTCGGTGGGGGGGGTCGCCGCCCTGGGGCAGTCGCTGGTGCTGGCGGGGCTCGACTCGCTCCTGCCCGACGCCTCGCGCATCAGCTCCTTCAACCGGCCCGGCACCCTCACCATCCTTGACGCCAACGGCCAGGTGGTGTTCAAGCAGGGGCCGGCCACCCGCGAGAAGCTGCCCAGCGGCCGCATGCCCCTGCTGGTGCAGAAGGCTTTCGTGGCGGCCGAAGATCGCCGCTTCTACCTGCACGACGGCGTGGACATGGTGGGCATCGCCCGGGCCATGGTGCGCAACCTCAGCCAGGGATCGGTGGAGGAGGGGGCGAGCACGATCACCCAGCAGCTGGCCCGCACCGTCTTCCTCAGCCAAGACCGCACCCTCTGGCGCAAGCTCAAGGAAGCGGCCCTGGCCGGCAAGATCGAGCGCCAGCTCAGCAAGGAGCAGATCCTCGAGCAGTACGTCAATTACGTGTATCTGGGCTCCAGCGCCTACGGCGTCTCGGACGCGGCCTGGGTGTACTTCTCCAAAACCCCGCAGACGCTCACCCTGCCGGAGGTGGCCCTGATCGCCGGCCTGCCGCCGGCCCCCTCGGTGTATTCGCCCCTGGTGAATCCCGATCTCGCCCTGCAGCGCCGCGCCACCGTGCTGCGCCGCATGCGCGAGATGGGCTACATCGACGACGCCCAGCTGGAGCGGGCCAACGCCGCGCCCCTGGGGCTGAAACCCGCCGAACCGAAGTTTTTCCATAACCCCGCCCCCTGGTTCACCAGCTGGCTGGAGCAGGAGCTGCCCAGGGTGCTCAGCAAGGAGCAGCTGGAGGTAGGGGGCCTGACGATCCGCACCGGCCTCAACAAGAAGTGGCAGGAACAGGCGCAGAAAACCATCAACGGCTATGCCAGCGGCGGGCTGGAGGGGGCGCTGGTGTCGATGGAGCCGGGCACCGGCCTGGTGCGGGCGATGGTGGGCGGCAAGGACTGGGAAAAAAGCCAGTTCAACCGCGCCACCCAGGCCCTGCGCTCGCCGGGCTCCACCTTCAAGCTCTTCACCTACACCGCGGCCATTCAGTCGGGGCTCAGACCCGAGGACAGCGTCTCGCTGCGCCAACTCTGTTACACCGATGGCTGGCCGCCGAAGCGCTTCTGCATCGAGGGGGGCAAGGGCGGCAGCACCACGATCGCTGAAGCCCTGCGCCAGTCGCTCAACACCGCCGCCGTCACCCTGGCGGAGAAGGTGGGCTACCCGCGGGTGATCGACGTGGCCCGCAAGCTCGGCATCAGCGGCGAGATCGGCC
>JBILEP010000068.1:0-8168 GCA_044352045.1 Cyanobium sp.
ACAACACGAAACAACCAGAGCTCGCCAATCTTGAAGTTATCTTGGTGGAGACATCGCGGCCTGGCGCCGTAGCAAATGCGCTGGCTGCAGCACTCAAAGCAAATAAAGACTCACTCGTCAAGGTTGTCACTCCTTAGTATATTTGTGGCCGTGGTCAATATGTCTCCGTGGCTGGGCCGGCCACTGACTAGATCTCGAGAATGAAGGCTCTATTTCTACCGCGTGGAACGGTCTGGAGGCGCAGCGAGATCCGCTCAACGATCAAGTGTCACGACGGAAAACAGATTGATCACCCCCCATCACGGCGACCAGAGCTGCGGTGATCCTTACACCCAGAAACCAAGTATCCGCATCCGCCAGGGGTTCCTTCAAGTTCTGGCACCCATAGGAGAGGGAGTCAAAGGCGTGATGGTGGTGATCGATCCAGCCGTAGTCTGCGCCGGAGAGATCATTCAGGCCCGCGTCCAGAGAGAAGCGCAAGGTCTTGCGTGCGCCAGCGGGATCTCGGCGATGAACACCTGGGGGCTGCTCTGGGGGCCACGGTGATTGCAAAAAGCCGATCTGGCTGAAGAAGATGCGGAACGGATCCAGATGCCGCAGACCACTGTTCAGCGGCCCCCAGCCACCTGATGACAGACCACCGATCGTCCAGAAATGCGGGCCTGCAAAGGTGCGGTACCGGCGACCCACCCTGCCATCCGGGGTGATAACGATCTTGTCATTCCCGGAATCCGGCTCAGACCCAGGGGTGCTGGTGTGGAAGAGAATCATGCCGCCTGCAGGAGTAGCGATGACCCCCTACCGCATCAGCCGGGATGATGGCCGCAGCGATGGCATCGCGGGCCGCTCCTTTGCCAGCTACGACGACGCCTACGCCGTGCTGGAGCGTTACTACAGCGATCTCTGCTGCTCGGATGAGCGCGAGTACTACCGAATTGTGGAGGATCCTGCAGAAGAGAAGCTCCTGCCACCTCAAGAGACCTGAGCGGGCCGGCGTGGAGCGGAATTGGCAGAAGCCCTGGCTAGCCTGAGCCCGATCCGCTCGCCTGCGGTTGGCTCGCCTGTTCTCTCCCACAGCTCCGCCGATGATGCCTTCGTGCGGGAGCTGCAGGCGGCGCTGGAGCAGGCAGGGGATGGCCCCTAAGCCATCGCCATCACCGCCACCTGGCACCATGAAGCGCAGCACCGGGCTGCTGTTGGGCCTTCTGGCAGCCTGCGCGGTTGTGGACAGGCCCGCCCAAGCCGAGGTGATCCTGCATGCCTTTGGCTGGTCGTATCAGGAGATCGCCAGGCGAGCGGATGCCATCGCCAAAGCCGGTTACAAGGCCGTTCTGGTGAGTGCACCGCTGAAATCTCCGAAGCACAGGGATTGCCCCTGGTATCTGCGCTATCAACCGCAGGATTGGCGGGTGATCGACAACTGCGACGGCAACAAACAAAGCCTGATCCAGGCGATTCGGGCCCTCCAGGCCAAGGGGGTGCGAACCTACGCCGATCTGGTCGTGAACCAGATGGCGAATGAACGCCTCAATGCCACCACATTTCCCGGCGACACCACCCTCAACGACTACGCCCGTAATCGCCGCAGCTGGCGGCAGCAAATCCTCTATGGCGATGCCAACGGTGATGGCATCCTGGATAACGGCATCCTGGTGAATCACAACCAACCAGCCGGACTCTTCGGCCCCCAGGATTTCCACCCCGAGCGCTGCATCCAAAACTACAACGACAAGCAATCAGTGCTTCGCGACCGCATCTGCGGGCCAGCACCCGATCGCGGCCTACCCGATCTCAAGGATACGGACCCCACGCAGAACTGGGTGAACCAGCAACGCCAGCACTACATCCAAGCCCTTTACGATCTCGGCCTTCGCGGCTTTCGCATCGATGCCGCCAAGCACATGCCGATTGGCGCCATCAACACCTTCATGCCGAACAGCGTCCGCAGGGATGCGCACATCTTCGCCGAGATCATCACCTGGGGTGGTGCCACAGACCAGGAGTATCAGCTCTACCTGGAGCCCTATCTGCGCGAGCTGCCAGCCGAATTCGGCGCCTATGATTTCCCCTTGCTCAATGCGCTCAAACGCGCCTTTGCCTTCGATGGCCGCCTCGCGGATCTGGCCTTCCCTTATGCCACAGGCAACGCCCTGGAAAACCGTCGGGCCATCACCGTGGCAGTGACCCATGACATCCCCTACAACCACAGCTTTCGCAGCCTGATCCTCGAGCCCAAAGATGAGGAGCTTGCCTACGCCTACATCCTGGGGCGGGATGGCGGCAGCCCGCTGATCTTTGATGATGGCACCCCCCGCCCGAGTGACGGAGGCCGCTGGGCCAACGTCTGGAAGCGAGCGCGGATGAAGGCGATGCTGCTTTTTCACAATCGCCTGCACGGTCAGCCCATGGACGTGCTGGCTTCAGACGCCTGTGCCCTGCTCTGGCGCCGCGGGAAGGATGGAATTGTGGCCCTCAACAAATGCAATCAAGACGTCTCGTTCACCGTCGACACACGCTTCCGCTTCCAATGGAACCATCGCTACAAGGATGTTCTCTCCAACAAACTTCTGCCCCCGATCCAGGGTCCGAATTACACCTTCACCATTCCCGCCCGCAGCGCGCAGATGTGGCTGGCCCCGTGAGCCTCCCCCTTTCATCTGACGTTCTGCACGATCAAGGTGAGCACCGCCCGGGGGGTTGGCTGGGGCAACGCCCTGATCTCCACCCGCGCCGGCTGCAGCCCCCCCTCGGGGCCCTTGATCGCAAAGCGGCGTAAGGGTTCGGGCTGACCCCCCGCCAGGGCGGCGCGGACATCGGCGCCCAGGCCCTCCACCGCCTCTGGGGCGAACAGGGCCATGCTCATGCCCACGATCGACTCCTGATCCACCCCCACCAGGGCACAGAAGGTGTGGTTGGCCTTCACCACCCGCAGCTGGCCATCCAGCACGCTGGCGCCGAAACTGCGGGACTCAAACACCGACGCGAAGCTGGCGGACAATTCGCTGGCCCGCTCCTCCAGCTCCCGCATCGCCGTCACATCCGCCAGGGTGCCCACCACAAACTGCTCATCGCCCTCACGCACCACCCGGGCGCTCTCCAGCACCCACAGCTGGCGCCCATCGCGGCTGGTCAGCCGATAGCGCACCGACCACTGCTCCGCTCCTTCGCCGCGGCTGGCGGCCAGCCGGGCCCGGTCGGCCGGGTCGATCGCCTCCGCCAGCAACGCGGGGCGATCGCAGAGCTCGCCGGGCGTCCAGCCGGTCAACGCCTGGATGCGCTTGCTGGCATACAGCAGGTGCTGCATCGGGCGATCCCATTTCCACACCGCCTGATCGAGGGCATCGGTGAGGCTGGCGAATTCATCAAGGGCCGACTCCGCCGTGCGGCGCAGCGCCACCAGTTCACTCACATCCGTGAGGGTCACGATCGCGCCCCGGCGGCGGCCATCGCGCTCGCGGTACGGCAGCACCTGCACCAGATAGGCCACATCCTCGCCACCGGCCTCGAAGCTGCGCCGCGGCTCCCCCGCCACCACCGCCTGGAGCGCCGGCCCCAGGCCCGCCAGGGGCACGGTGGTGGGCACCCCCAGCAAGGGCTGGCCGATGTCGCTGTCCACCAACCCGAACACCCGCACCGCCAGGGGCGAGAAGCGGCTGACCCGCAGCTCCGGATCCACGATCACCATCCCCTGGCTGAGCGAGCTCTGGATGTTCTCCAGGTCGACGTTGAGCAGCTCCAGTTCGTCGCTGCGGGAGCGCAGCTGCTCATTCAGGTTGCCGAGTTCATCGTTGCTGGCCTGCAGCTCCTCATTCGAGGCCTCCAGCTCCTCATTCGACGACTGCAGCTCCTCGGAAGAGGCCTGCAACTCCTCCGAGGAGGCCTCCAACTCTTCATTCGCCTGCTCCAGCTGGGCCAGGGAACGGCGCAGCGAGGTCTGGCTGGTGAGCAGCTCCCGCTCCAGGCGCTCGATCTCCTGGTCGAAGGCCGCATCCCGCTCCGTGCTGGGCGAGCGCAAGGCCGCCGTCTCCCGCCCCTCCGCCGGGGCGAAGCTGAGCACGGTGAAGATCCGTTCGCCCACCTCGATCGCCCGGGCCTCCAGCCGCACCGCCCGCTCCAGGCCCGTCAGCCGCACCGGCTGGGCGCCGACGGCGAGGCCATCGGTGCGGGCCAGCAGGAACAGGGCCCGCGCCTCCGATTGCAGCTCGGGCCGCAGGTAGGCCAGGGCGGCCGCGCTCATCCGCCCCTGCGGCAGGCGGCAGAAGGGGGTCACATCGCCGATCACCTCCACCAGATCGTGGTTTTCATCCAGCACCAGGGCCGCTGGGCTGAAGGCGCGCACCAGGCTCTCCAGCAGGGCCATGTGCTGCTCCGGCACCGTTTCGCGCAACACGGCGATCCGGCCCGCCGCGGGCAGGGGCTGGGCGTAGCGCGCCGGCACGGTCGCGCGGAAGGGGCGCGGCCAGCCGCCATCCTCCCGGGTGCGGCGGAACAGGCGGTGCTCGGCATTCGCCACGGTGAAACCAGCGCTGCGGCTGCCCAGCGATTCCGAATTGCCGAGGAAGAGCAGCCCGCCCGGCTGCAGGCCAAAGCGGAACAGGTTGAGCACCCGATCCTGCATCGGCTGGGTGAAATAGATCAGGGTGTTGCGGCAGGAGATCAGATCGAGATTGGGGAACGGCGGATCCGCTCCCACGTCGTGGCGGGCGAAGACGGCGCAGTTGCGCAGCTCTTCGCAGATCTCCATCTCCTGGCCGCGGTCGATCACGAAGCGTTGGCGCAGCTCGTCTGGAATCCTCTGGGCCGCTGAGATCGAATAGGTGGCGCGCCGGGCAATCGAAAGGCTCGCCTCGTCGAGATCGGTACCGAAGATCTTGAGCTGCTTGGCCAATTCGGCCGGATGGCCCAATACCTCACTGATCACCATCGCGATCGAATAGAGCTCCTTGCCGGTGGCGCAACCCGGCACCCACACCCGCAGGCGCTCGGCGGAACCGCGCTGATCGAGGTAGGTGCGCAACAGCTCCGCGAGGGCGTCGAAGGCCGGCGGATCGCGGAAGAAGTCCGTGACTGTGACCAGGATGTTCTGCACTAGCGCCTGCACCTCCTCCGCCTCGCCCACCAGCAGGGGGAGATAGGCCTCCAGGCTGCCGACCTGACGGATTGCCATGCGGCGCTGCAGTTGGCGCCGGAGGGTGGAGTCTTTGTATTGGGAGAAGTCGATGCCCGAGACGTGCCTGAGCTGCCGGGTTACCGCATCGAGTCGGAGGGGCTCGCTGACGTGTAGGTTTTCACCGGTCCAGGAGCTGCCGGCGCCCACCAACTCCGCCAGCCGCCTGCCAATCGCCGCGGGATCCAGCACCAGTTCGGCGCCGCCGAGGCTGACAGCGGCGCGGGGCATGGAGTCGAACTTGGCGCTTTGGGGCGACTGGGCGAGGGTGAGCCCACCGGCGGCCCGCACCGCCCGCACCCCCTGGCTGCCATCGGCGCCCGTGCCGGAGAGAACCACGGCCACGCCCCGCTCGCCCCAGTGCTCGGCGATCGACTCGAACAGGATGTCGATCGAAGGGCTTGGACCGAAGCGGGGGGAGGGGGCGCTGAGCTTCAGCCGCTGCCCTTCCACCGCCACGTCGTGATTGGGGGGGCAGATGGCGATCACATCGGGCAGCAAGGGGGCGCCATCCCTGGCGCTCACCACCGCCAGCCCCGTGGCATGGGCGATCAGATCGACGATCAGGCTGCGGTGTTCCGGCGCCAGGTGCTGGGCCACCACGTAGCTCACCCCACCGCCGGGCAGCAGATGGGCCGCCAGATCCTGCAGCGCCTCCAGGCCACCGGCCGAGGAACCGATGCCCACCACGTGCTCAATGGCCGCCGCCGGCTCCGGCTCCGCGGCCGGGACGCTCACTCGCTCTGCCACCCCGATCCCCGCTGCCACCGCTGCGCCTCAAGCTAGGCGGCGAAGAATGCCTGTAGGGTTTGAAGTGGACCCACCGCCGGTAAAGATCCTGGCTTGAGCAGCTCAGCGGCGGTGGTCATCGGGCAGCAAGCGCTGTTGCCCAATCCGTTTCAGCAGCGATTGGTCCTGCACGAGGATCTGGCCAGCACCAGGGAGCTCTACGCGCAGGCGCTACCCCTGCAGGAGATCGGCAACCGCACGCCGGCCGATCCGTGGTGGCACTACGGCCTGGCGCTCACCGTGGGCACGCTGCCGGTGGTGGCCGGCATCCATCCGCCCCTGCGGATGACGGTCCTGGAGCAGCGGGGGCTGAGCGTGTTCCTCGGCTACGGGGGCGAGCAGCTGGCGCATCAGGCCGGGCGATGCTGGTCCTGCCCGGCCGACGGTTGCCTGATCCTCTGCGGCGAGGCCTTCGCCTGGGAAAGCGGCCTGGTCAGTGCCCTCAGCTTTCCGCTGTCGTTGGAGCGCTTGCTGGCGACGGCCCAGGCGATGGCGGGGCTGGAGGCCGCACCCGCCGCCTGGTCCGCGCGGTTGCAGCACAGCCACGCCTGCAGCCTCTCGGCAGACCCGGTCGGGGCGCCGCTGCAGGCCCTGCTGCGCCAGGAGTGGGCCAAGGCCGATGCGCTGTTGGGTTACAGCCATGCCCTGCTCGATGGCCTGCAGCTCGACGACCAGATCCACCGGCTGATCGCGGCGCTGCTGCTGCCGGAACTGCGCCTGGAAACGCCCCTGCATCGCCTCAGCCTCAACGGGCAGCAGGGGCGGGACAGCTTCGATGACCTGATCGACTACATCAAGCTCAACCTGGCTGAGCACCTCACGCTCACGATGCTGGAACAGCAGAGCCACTACTCAAGGCGGGCGCTGCAGTATGCCTTCCGCAAACGGCTCGGCTGCACAGCCACCCAGTGGATCCGCCGCCAGCGGCTGGAGCTGGCCCGGCGCGATCTGCAGCATCCCGGACCGGGCGACTCGGTGGCGGCGATCGCCCTGCGCTGCGGCTACCGGTCGCTGAGTTTGTTCAGCGTTGAATTCCAGCAGCGCTTTCACGTCAAACCCTCCCAGCTGCTGCGGGAGGCGCGAGCCAGCCAACCCGCCGCCGGCCACGCGGCTGCCGACGCAGCCTGACGCCAGGCCCCCCTCAGCGGCGCCGCGAGGCGGACGGGCCCACCGTGTGGATGCCATGCACCGCCACGCCAAAGAGTGGCGAGGCGTGCACGTCGTCGATCTCCACCGGGATCGGGACCTCGCTGGAGCGCAGCGGCTCCAGAAACCACTGGCCGTTCTCGCGCGCCAGCGGGCGGATCAGAAACTCCCCCCGGTGGGCCACCACCACCAGATGGCCTGGCTCGGGCCGGATCGAGCGGTCGATCACCAGCAGGTCACCGTCGAGAACGCCGCGGCTGCGCAGGCCGTGGCCGGCCACCCGCATGTAGAAGGTGGCGAGCGGGTGGGGCGCCAGCAGCTCATTGAGATCGGGGCCGTCCGGGTCAGAGCCGCCGCGGAAGGGGATCGGGGTATCCAGGGGGAGGTCGTCGAGCACCGAAAGCCTGCGACTAGAACAGGTGTTCTACTCGCTTCTTCGCTGCTGCGGCGACCGGCCACCAGCGGCAGGACGGGGGGATCAGGACGAACAGCTGTAGTGGGAGATGCCGCCTGCGTTGAAGAATTCCCTGGGCTTCAGGCGGTCGTAGGTCGCCTCCGCCTCCGCCGCCGCCGCCGCCTCGGCATAGGGATGGCTGAACACCGCCTGCAGCTCCTGGATCAGGCTGTAATCCCCCTGGGCGGCGCGTTCGTAGGCCGGTGCGACCAGCCATTCGCGCCAGGTGATTCTGGGATTGAGGCGTTGCATCGCTGCCGCTGTGGCCTCAGGATCGCCGCTGCTGCTGATCTGCTGCCGCCAGCGTTGCAGCCACTGCTGCCAGCGCCCATCCAGCTGCTCGGTGCTGGGCTGGTAAAAGCTCTCCTGGAGGGGGGCGAGCTGGTCGGGAAGGTGCGAGAGCCTGCGGAAAAAGATCGTGTAGTCCGCCTTGGAGAGCACCAGCAACTGCAGCAGCTCGTTCACGAGCGTGGCGTCGTAGCGGCTGAGGCCGAGCTTGTGGGCCCACATCGCCTCAAGCTCCTGGCCCATCGCGGCGGCGAAGCCGTCACGGAGCTGATCGAGCCTGGCCAGGGCCTGGCTGTTGCCCTCCAGCAGCGGCCGCAGGGAGGA
>JBILEP010000004.1:0-22803 GCA_044352045.1 Cyanobium sp.
TCCCCACCATCGCCAAGCCCTCCTGCCGGCCCGGGCCTGGATCCCCGCCTTTCTGCGCACCGGCCGGGGCCAAACCCTGAGCCTGTGGATCGCTTCCGGCGCCCTGGTCAGCGCCACATCCTGCGCCGCCCTGCTGGCACGCCTGGGCCGGCACAGCGCCAGGCAACAGGGCTTGGAGGCCCTCCTGGCCCTCGCCGCCGCCACCACCATCGTGGCGCTCGTGATCCTGGTGGCCTTCCCCCCCGACCCCAGGTTTTATGCCTGGATGCGCAGCCTCACCTTCTTTCTCTGGGTTGATCTCCTGCTGCTGCTTCCTGTGGCCGCCGCCTTGCTGCTCAGCAGCCTGGCCGCCCTCATCAGCGCCTTTTCCATCGGCCAACTCTCCACCCTGCCGCAACCAAAAGTCAGCCGTAAAGAGAGCAGCAGCACCAGCCTTTTCCCCGCTTGGCGCAGCCGCGCCAGGGGGCAAACCGGCTCGTTGCCGATCAGCATCCCCACACCAACCGACCAGTGCTGGGCTACCCCACCGCCCTGCTCAGCCCACTCGCCGCGCTATTAACGCGCCGCTAGTTTGACCAAAGATTATATTTGAGGATGCAGTAAATCGCCCGCACGCCATCTTTCCAGCCGATCTTTTTGCCCTCCGCATAGGTGCGCCCGTAGTAGGAGATGCCCACTTCGTAGATGCGCAGCCGCTTGCGCGCCACCTTGGCCGTGATCTCCGGCTCAAAGCCAAAGCGATTCTCGTGGATTTGAATCGACTGAATCACCTCGCGGCGAAATGCTTTGTAGCACGTTTCCATGTCGGTTAAATTGATGTTGGTGAGCATGTTGCTGATCATCGTCAGAAACTTATTGCCGACGCTATGCCAATAATAAACAACCCGGTGCGGCCGCCCGCCCTGGAAGCGGCTGCCGAAGACAACATCGGCCTGGCCATCTAGAATCGGCTGAATCACGATCGGGAATTCCTGGGGGTCATACTCCAGATCGGCATCCTGAACAATGCAGATATCACCTTCCGCGGCGGCAAAGCCCGTGCGCAAGGCCGCTCCCTTGCCTTGATTGTGCCCATGGAAGATCACCCGCACCAGATCATGGTTCAGCGCCCGCAGAACCTCCACCGTGCCATCCTGGGAGCCATCATCCACAATGATGATCTCCTTGATCGGCACCGGGCTGGCGGCCACACGCGCGACAAGATCCCGGATCGTTGCCGCCTCGTTGTAGCAGGGAATGATCACGCTGAGCTGCATCACTTCGCAAACACCCAGACAGACTGCACCACAAACGAGCTGATCGCCAGCAGCGGCACCATCAGCAGTGCCCCCACGGATTTAGGGATTCCGTGCTGGACAAACAGCTGGATGCCCGCCCAGTTCGACAGCCACAGACCTGTGGCCAGCAGGCTGTAGCGCCCCAGTGTGGAGGCCTTGAGAAGCGAGGAGCGGAAGGCGATTTTTCCGTAGGAAATATACCCATAAATCCCATTAAAAATCTGGGCGATCAAGGTGGCTGTTATCACCGGGACATGATGATGCAGCAGCAGTTGCAAGGCCCCGTTGGTGAGCAGAACGTTGCTCAGTCCCGCCGCGCCAAAGCGGCGCTTCGTGCCACCGCTGGGGTGGCGCAGCGAACGGTAGATGTGGACCAGAGATCTTGACGTTGCTGGTTGCAAGATGGGGCTCATGAATCGATCCCTTCAATCCCAGCCAGCCGGCCAGCCCGCGAGGGCCGCAAGGGCAGGGATGGGAGCGGCGGTGATGCAGGGTACAGAGTTCTCGTGGGGCGCTGCCAAAACGCTGCAACATTACACGGCAAGCTGCAGATTTTAGTCATGGGCTGTGCCGGTGTCAACTCTTGCATGAAAAGTCGTCCGCTTGCCACTGCGCGGCCAAAATCGATTCCGCTGGGATACGGTGTAGAAACGCAACCTCATTAATTGGTGTTCTTCACCTGTCATTCACCCGCTCTTGTCGCCCCGTCGTTGTCGATCTTCCCGTCCATCAGCGCAGCAGGAACCAGCGTTCGATCCGTCCTGGGCTGCCGTTGGGGTTGCCGCCGCTGGTGATCAGCGCATAACTCCGCCCATCCGGTGCCCGCCACTCGAAGCGGCAGTAGCCCGCTCCCGTCTGGGCGCAGCTGGCCAGCTCCGGGAAGCGGCTGCAGCGCCGATCGTCCGGCCACACCGAACACACCTCCCCCGGCTCGTGCTCCAGCTGCGGCCGCCAGCCCCGGGAGAGCAGCCGACCGCGCGCCAGTTCGTAGTCCTCCCCCTGGCGCAGCGGCGGCTGGCCTTGCCCCTGCAGCGGTAGCGCCGTCAGGCCCGCCGCCAGCAGCACCAGCAGCCATCCCGCCCCCCGCGTCGCCCCGCCCCGTGATCCGAGCCCAGGGGCCATGGCGTGGCTCAGCGGTTCGCCAGCAGGGTGCGCACCATCAGCCGCAGGGTCTGGCGGTTGCCGCCGGCGTCCCGCCAGCGCTCCAGCCACTGGAGCAAGGGCGAGCCCGTTGTGCCTTCCCCCTGCCCCTGCGCCTGGATGCCGAGGCGTGCGAGGAAGGCGCTGGCGTCGTCCAGGCAGGACTCCCCGGCCCCGAAGCCATCCAGCAGCGGATCCAGGGCATCCCACAGGGTTTCCAATTCCTCCACGCTCAGCTCGGGCAGCGGTTCGGGGCCGCCATCCCCCCCGGCGGCCGACAGCGGATCGGCGAGCCCGTCCTGGAGCGGAGCGGGAAGGCCGTCAGGAGTGGGTGCGGACGTCAGAGACCGGGCGCGAACGCCTCCCCAGCATGGCGTGCTCCGGGCTGCCTAGCCTGACCTTGTCCCTGCGGGCCCGGTCCTGCTCAAGCTCTGCTTGCAACTGCTCGTCTGCCTCAGCCTCGCCCTGCGGTTGCTGGCCCTGGCCGCCCACCTGCGCCGCGCCTGGCGAGGAGCGCCCGCTGCCCGTCCCGAGGGGCGGGCCCTGGCCCTGGCGTTCCGCCAGGAGCTGCGCCGACGGGGTCAGCTCCCGGAGTTGCCCGTGGCCCGGCCCGACTGAAGGCCCCAGCGCCCCTGGCCCGTCCGCGGCGGCGCCAGAGCGTGCACGGCATGCAGCACCACCCCCCAGAGTTCGGCGCCCTGCGGATCCGGGCCCAGCGGCAGCGGTGGGCTCACCCCATCGCCGGCCACCAGCCAGGGGTGATCGCCACGCCGGCGCAGGCGGCGCAGCAGGAAGGCTCCCCCATGGATCGCCACCACCACCATGCCCGGGCGGGCGTCGACGCTGCGATCGATCACCAGCAGATCGCCATCGCTGATCCCCTCCAGCCGCATCGCCCCATCGCTGATGCGCAGCAGAACGGTGGAGAGCGGCCGGGGGACGAGCTCCACGTTCAGATCGATGCGGGCCTCCCCGTGGTCCTCGGCCGGGCTTGGGAAGCCCGAGGCCGTGGCCGCGGCAGGGTCCGGCAGGGACGACGACAAAGCGGCAGCGCAACCCCAGAATGGTACGCACGAACCATCACCGCGGCTGTCATCACGATGTCGGAAATCCACCACGCCAACGCCCGCGACTGGATCGAACAGCTGCGGCTCGAACCCCATCCGGAAGGGGGCTGGTATCGGGAATGGCATCGGTCGTCGCTGATGGTGCGCCGCGACGCGGACGGCGCCAGCCGCAGCGGCCTCACCCTGATCGCCTACCTGCTGGAGGCCGGGGCGATCAGCCGCTGGCACCGGGTGCGCGGAGCCGATGAGATCTGGCAGTACGGCGCGGGGGCGAGCCTGGAGCTATGGCGCCTCCCCCCCGCGGGCGGCGAGGCGGAGGCGCTGATCCTGGGACCCTGGCGGATCGGTGCCTCCGATCAGGCGCCGGCGCATGTGATCCCCGCCGGCTGGTGGCAGGCCGCCCGCAGCCTTGGCCCCTGGAGCCTGGTCACCTGCTGCGTGGGACCGGGCTTCGACTTCGCCGATTTCGACCTGCTGCGGCAGCAGCCCGGCGGCCCTGAGCTGGAGGGCGCCTCGCGACAGTGGCTCTGACATGGGCCACCATGGCGGCAGTGCGGAAGGAACGGAAGCGGTGGCCTGTCCGAGCTGTGGCAGCTGGGCGGTGAAGGCAGACCGCAGCCTTGCCGGGCGGATGGTCTGCGCGCGCTGCGGACAGCCGCTGGGGCGGCGGGGGATGGCGGGGGGCAGGCCGCGGCGCAGACCGCGGCGCTGGCATGGCTGGCTGGGGCTGGGCCTGGTGCTCGGGGTGTCCGCGCTGCTGGCGAGCCTGCCGCCACGGGGGCGCGAGGCACCGCCATCCCGCCTGCCCACCTCCCCTGGCGCCAATCTCCGGATCGAGCGAAGAACGCCCGTTCTTGTGGCCATCCGCTGACAGGAGCGATCCCAGGCCCTCTGGATCCCGGAACATTGGCGCCATCGTTCGACACAGCCCGTACGGATGGCAAGCAACAACCCGGTCGCCAACCTTGCCTCCATGAGCATGCGTCAGCTCCGTGAGCTGGCCCGCTCCCTCGGGATCAGCCGCTATAGCGCCCAGAACCGCGAGGGCCTGGCCGAGGCGATTGCGGATAAGGCCTCCCTCAATCCCCAGGCCGAAGCCGCTGCGGCGCCGATGGGGATGGCAGCGGTCGAGCTGGCCCCGGAGGCCCCGGTTGTCCCCGATCTGCGCGCGATCGAGCAGGACATGGCCCCCGCTCCCCGTCCCCAGGCCGAAACCCGGGTGGTGTTCCTGCCCCGCGACCCCCAGTGGGCCTATGCCTTCTGGGAAATCTCGGAGAGCGACCGGGAGGCGGCCCTGGCTGCCGGCGCCACCCAGCTCTGCCTGCGGGTGGCCGATGTGACCGGCCTGCCCGGCGGCTCCTCCCATCCCCACACCCTCCAGGAGGTGGTGGTCGACAGCCATGCCACCGAGTGGTACCTACCGGTTCCCCTCAGCGACCGCGACTATCGCGTCGAGCTTGGCTTCCGCAGTGCGGGCGGTTGGGTGTCCCTGGCCTTCTCCTCCGTGGCCCGCGTGCCGGCCCTCCATCCCAGCGAGCAGATCCTCGACCAGTTCATTCCCTTCTCCCTTGATGCCCTGCCCGAGGGCGGAGCCGCCATCCCCTTCTCCGAACAGCAGAGCGGCCTGCATGAGCGCCTGTATCAGACGGCCACCGCCCGTTGGCGTCGTCTGGGGCGCGGCTCAGAAGCCTTCCATGAATTCGGCGAAGGAGGCGACGCGGCCGCCGGGCTGCACCTCTCCGGCGTGGGCCAGTGGGCCAGCGGTCTCACCGAATCCGGTGCCGGTGCCGTGCCCACCCGCCAGCGGGCCTTCTGGCTTGTGGCCGACGCTGAGCTGATCGTCTACGGAGCCACGGATCCCTCGGCCAGGCTCACCATCGGTGGCGAAGAGGTTCCCCTGTCCGCCGAGGGCACCTTCCGCATTCAGGTGCCCTTCCGCGATGGCCAGCAGCTTTATCCCATCGAGGCCGTGGCCGCCGACGGCGAGCAGCGTCGCAATATCACTCTCGAATTTCAGCGCACCACCCCCGAAGCCCACGTCAACACCGCTGAGGAAGCCGTTCCCGAGTGGTTCTGATCGCCCGGCGCCATGCGGAGCTCAGCTCCGTGCGGCGAGCCAGCGCTCCATGCCGCGCAGCCCTCGCATCGTCCCCTGGCAGACCAGGGGAATCTCCTGCCGCTCCTCCTCCTCGATCGGCTCCAAGAGCTCCTGCTGACGGCTGATCACCGCGTCGTCCGCGTCCGAGGGATCAAGCCCCGCGGCGCGCCGTTCCTCCACTCTCTGACGCGCTTCCTGCGGTGAGCTCAGGCACTCCAGCACAGCGAAGTGCGCCCCACAACGGCCCGCCAAGGCCCTGAACAGGCGCCGCTGCTTCCGTTTCAGGAAGGTGGCATCCACCACCACATCGAGGCCCGCCGCCAGCGCTGCGGCGGCGCAACGGGTCAGCCGCTCCTGGTAGAGCCAGTCGCTCACCGCGGGGCTGTACAGATCTCCGCTCTCGAGCAGAGGGTCGGCACCGCCGAGGTCCTGCAGATCCCCCCACAGGCCGAAACGCCGCTTGCGCTCCACATCGGAGCGCAGGTGCAGCCAGCCGGGACCGCTGGCCAGGCGCCGGGCCCAGTGACTCTTGCCGCTGCCCGAGATGCCATGGGTGATCACCAGGGCAGGCCGCCGCGGCTGGGTGAGCGCCAGGGCCCAGCCCAGGTAGGCGGCCAGCGACGCGCGCAGCTCCTCCGCCTCCTGCCTCGGCAGGTCCCCCTGGCGAAGGCGCAGCACCATGACCTTGGCGCGCACCAGCGCCCGGTACACCCGGTACCACGACCACAGCTCCAGGCCCGGGTAATCGCCACTGCGCTCCAGCCATTGGCCGAGCAGGCGATCCGCGGGCCGCTCCAGGCCGCGTTGTTGCAGATCCATCGCGGCGAAGGCCAGATCGCTGATCACATCGATCCAGCGCAGCTCCGGGCTGAACTCCAGGCAGTCGAAGGCTTCGATCCGGCTGTCGACGAAGACCATGTTGCCCAGATGCAGATCGCCGTGGCATTCCCGCACCCGCCCCTCGGCCTTGCGGCCACGGAACAGGGGCTCGAGCCGGCTGGCCTCGGCCATCGTCCAGCGGCGCAACGCCGCCACGGTGTCGGGCTCGACCCCCTGCTGCTCCAGCACCTCGAGATTGGCGAAAGCCGGTGCTTGCACCGCCAGGGGGCTGCCCCAGGCTTCCGAGGCCTCCGCCACGGCAGCCCGGGCATGGAAGGCCGCCAGTCGCTCCGCCAGGCCGTCAAAGGCGGCGGGACTCACTTCGCCCCGCTCGATGGCGGCGGGCAGCAGCGCCGCCTGGGGAAAACGGCGCATTTTCAGCGCCATCTCGATCACCGGACCCTCGCCGTGGAAACTGGCCGTTTCGATCGGTCCGTAGATCGGCACGACCGCCAGGTAAAGGTTGGGGGCCAGCCTGCGGTTCAGCCGCAGTTCCTCGGCGCAAAACCAGGCCCGGCGCGTTGGCGAACTGAAGTCGACAAAGCCGAGATTGACCGGTTTCTTGACCTTGTAGGCATAGTCCCCAACCAGCAGAACCCAGGAGATGTGGGTCTCCACCAATTCGATCGCCAGCTCTGGCGGTTCGTGGGCCTCAGGCCGCAGCAAGGCGGAGATCAACGCATTCATGCAGGCGCTCCCTTGGGGGCTGTCGATTCGGAATCCCGCGGGATGCCCTCCCCTTCGCTCCAGACCTGGCGGGCGGTGTCAATCAGGCCGCTGTAAAGCTCATTGAACAGCCGGCTCAAGGAGGGATTGCAGCCAGCTTTCCCCGTGATCCCCTCGGCGGGGAGGGCGGCCTCAAGGATGTCCAACAGCAAGGCCACCTCGGCATTCTCCAGATCGAGAAGGTGATGGCTGCCGCGGTGGTCGAGCTTCATGGCAGATCGGTTGGAGGTCGGATTGGATTCCGACCCTACGGCTCGCCGCCGCGCCTGGCCGGATCAAAACGCTCCACGAACCGCCCGATCGCCAGCGAACGGCCGCAGGAGCGCCAGCCCCGCGCCGTGCCATGCCAGCACCAGGCCCGCACCTGCAGATCGCCAGGCCCGGGTGGACAGACGATCCGGTAGCGATGGCTCTGGCGATGCAGCCCCCGCGGCAGCGCGCCCCAGGGGCGGGCCAGGGGGAGAGCATCCCGTTCCTGGCGCAGGAAGGCCGCCAGCAGAGCCGCCGGCGGGCAGGGCGCACCTGCCGCCTCCTGGGCTCGCCGCAGCCGCTTCGCCATGGCGGCGGGCTCGGCCGACCCCGGCAGCTGCAGGTGCAGCGCCCCCCAGCCCGGGATGCCGAGAAAGCTCACCACAGAGGGGGATGCCATCGCCTTGGTCTGCTCTGTCTCTCCAGTGCCACCACCCCGGCACCGCCCGGCCGCCGCTGCCAGGATCGGGGCAACCTTCGATGCCCCCGCGGCCGCGATGAACAGCCCCGGCAAGCGCAGACCCGCCTGGTTGAACTGGTTGATCCTGGCGGCCTTCCTCTGGTCGTCCTGGCAACTGGCGGGACTCTGGGCGGTGCGATTGCACGGCTGAGGGCCCGGGCGGCTGGCCTTCAGAGCAGCGGTGGCAACGGGGCGGAGCCGGAGTCCCGCGGGCGCGGCTTGGCTGCCGCGGGCAGCAGCGCCCGCCAGAGGCGCACCAGGCCTCCCGCCAGCAGCAGCAGGGCCAGAAGCGCCATCAGCACCACCAGCAGGAGAGCCCCGAGCTGGAACAGCCCCACCGCGAGACGGTTCAGCCCCGCGATCAGATTGGCGATCGCCTGGCTGACCAGCAACAGGGCGTCGAGGCGATCGGGGATGCGCACCAGGCCCACGAGGATGCCGATCCCCAGGCCCCCAAGCAAGAGGCCCTTGCCAGCCAGGAACCAGCGCTGCTGCTGGCGCCGCCGCCGGCCACGGGAGCGGCGCAGGATCGGCCCCATCCCGGCGCCGGATCCGGAGGGGCGGGGCAGCTGCAACGGTTGGGGGGTGCGGGGCATCGGCGGCCTCAAGGGTCGAGCTGAAAACCGGCCCCCCGCATCCAGCGCTCGAACTCGATCAGCACCAGTTCGTTGGGGCAATCGATCAAGGAGACGGTGTCCACCGTGCAGTCCCCCTGGCCGCCGTGGTGGAGGGTGATGTGGAAACGATCACCACTGAGGCCGCACACCTCCGGATCGCTGCGCACCACCACATCCAGCGCCGCCCCGAGTCGGGCCACCCGGCGGCGAAGATCCGACCAGCTCATCGACATCGGCAGCGGGGCGACGAGACGCTGTCCACAGTGCCCGCCGCCGGCCCTGCCGTCAACCGCGTGGCGCCGCCGGGGGAGGTGAGCCCGGGGCGGGGGCAGGGGCGGGCGGCGGCGGCAGCAGCCAGGCGGCGGCGGCGGTCAGCCCCAGGGCCGCGGCACCCCCCACCACCCCGGAGAGACGGCGCTGCAGCGGGGTGCGACCTTGCACCTCCCGGGCCCGCAGCGGGCGGCACGGATCTTCCGGGAGGCTCACCTGCAGCCGTGGATCGAGCCGAAGGCGGTCGAGAACCCGCACCAGGTCGGCCAGTTCGGCGTCGTCGAGGCCGAGGGCCAGGGGCTCCACGCCGGCCTGGCTGCTGCGCAGCAGCAGCACGTGGCGGCCGTCCTCGCCCGGGCTGATGCTGGCGGGATCCTCCGCCGCGCCGACCCGGCGGGGCACCCCACTGATCAGATAGCGGGCATAGGAGAGCACCACCCGCAGGATCGCCTCCAGATGCTCCCGCCGCCCCTCCAGCTCCTCAGGGCGCCCGACCCAGGCCAGGCTCCAGCCCGTGAGAATGCCAATCGCATCGCTGCTGTGGCCCGCGGAGAGGTCGGGCAGACCCTCCAGCGTCAGCCGACAGCTCTGCTGGTCGAACTGGAGGGTTTGTTTCATCGAGGCCGTCTGGAACATGGTGGCTTAACCGTCCGCGTCCAGCAGGCTGGCCCGCAGCCGCTCGAAGCCGCCGGCACCGGCGGCCAGCGCCAGGCTGAGGATCAGCTGGCGCCGCAGGGGAGCTCCGGCGACCGGGTCGAGCAGCCGCTGCACGCCGCTGCGACGGGGGTTCATCCGCTCCCGCACCAGCTCCCCCAAACGGGCGGCGAACAGGTCCCAGCGCTCCTGCAGCAGGGCCTCGGGCTCGCTGCTGGCGAGCAGTTGGTGCAGCATCGGATAGAGCCGCTCGGCCATCACCCCCAGGATGCGGATCAGGGCGTCGGTCTCGGCCGGAGCGAGGCTGCCGCGCCGGAAGCTGCGGCGCAGTGGATTGTGGCAGCGGCGCTTCCACAGCTCCACCCGGTTCGGGAACAGCTCGGTGAACCCCAGCTGAGCGCTGATCCACACCATCGCCTCACCGCCGTTGAAATCGAGGGCCTCCACGCAGAGCAACAGCAGATCGAGCCGCTCCAGGCCGCGACGGGACAGGGGACGCTCCACCGCCGCGGCAGCGGGCGCGACGGCAGGGGCGGCGGCGCGCTGGGTTGGGGAGTCGGCTGGGGCGATCGTGACCATGGCTGCGATACTGCCAGCATCGGTGGCCATCCGTCGACCGCCAAAGCTCCACCCTGACCTGCGAGGAGGCGGGCCCATCCATGAGTGCGATTGCGAATGCGAGTGCCGATGAGCTGCGTGGGTTGGTGCGCGAAATCCCCGATTTCCCCAAACCGGGCATCCTCTTCCGCGACATCAGTCCGCTGCTGCGGGACCCGCAGGCCTGGCAGGAGGTGGTGCGCCGGCTCGGACAGATCTGTGATCGGCTCCAGCCGGAGCTGATCGTCGGCATCGAGAGCCGCGGCTTCATTGTCGGCGTCGCCCTCGCCACCGCCCGGGAGATCGGCTTCGTCAAGGCCCGCAAGCCCGGAAAGCTGCCGCCGCCTGTTCTGGGGGTGGAGTACGAACTGGAATATGGCAGCGACCGGCTGGAGATGATCAGCCACGGCTACGACCACCGTCCGCGGGTGCTGATCGTGGATGATCTGCTGGCTACCGGTGGCACCGCTTCGGCCTGCTGTGATCTGGTGCGGCAGGTTGGCGGGGAGCCCTGCGGCTTCGCCTTTGTGATCGAACTCACTGACCTGGGAGGACGGGCCCGCCTGCCTGAAGGGGTGCCGGTGGAGTCGCTCCTCAGCTATTGAGCGCCGGCTCAAAGATTCTGATCCTGCCAGCTCAGCACCTGGTCGAGCTGCTCCAGGCTGATCAGGCCGAACCGCCAGAGCACCACCGCCAGGGGGGCCTGCTCCAGCTGGGCCTGCTTCAGGCCGAGGGCGAGGGCGCTGTCGCTCAGTCCGATCTGGCTGCGCAGGAAACGCTGCAGCGCCTCCGCCGGCGCGGGCTGGGGGGAGCTGCTGATCACCATGACCGCCCGTGGCTGCGCTGGACGCTCACTCTGCTCCGGCCGGCAGGGGGCGGCAAGGGCCATGGGTCATCACCCCCAGGGCCAGGCGCCGCACCGGTGCGCTGCCCGCGAGCAGGGCGAGGGCCAGGCGGCGCCATGGCAGCAGCAGCGGTTGGCGATTCGAGAACAGGCGCACCAGCAGGTCGGTGGCCAGCAGGGTGAGCAGCAGATCGGGCCAGCGGCGGCGGCCGTAGGCGGCCCCCAGGCGGGCGGGCCGCAGGCGCCCCTGGGCGGCCCGCAGGGCCAGGCGGTGCAACACCTCCACATCGCGCCAGCAGAGGTTCAAGCCCTGCCCTCCCACCGGATGGCAGCGATGGGCGCTCTCGCCGATCAGCACCGCCCGGCCGCGATGCAGGCGCGGGGCCAGCTCCAGGGCCACCGGAAACGCCCGCGGCGCCTCCAGCAGGGCATCGGGCTGGAGTTCGTCGGGAAGGGCCGCGGCCAGCTGGTCGAGGAACTCGGCGCCGGAGAGGGACTCGAGCCGCCGGCAGCGGCCGGCGGGGGCGCTCCAGACCAGCTGGGCGCGCCGGGGCCCGAGCGGCAGCACGGCGAAAGGGCCCTCCGGCCGCAGCAGCTCCCAGGCCTCATCGGCCCGGCCACCGCGCAGCTCCACCTGGGCGGTGAGGCACGACTGGCGGTAGGGCCAGCGCCACTGGCCGATGCCCAGGCTGGCGCGGGTGGGGGAGCTCGGACCATCCGCGGCGACCAGCAGGTCTACGGCGGCCTCCCCGCCCGCCGCGGCGGTGTGGCCCCCAGCTTCGCCACCCAGTGCCAGGCGAACCCGTGGCTCCCGCTCCAGGCGTCCCAGCAGCGCCTCCATCAGGGGGGTGTGCAGGCCGATCCAGCCGATCGCCCCACCGCTGACGTCCGCCAGCTGGGCGCCCAGGTCGGCACTGGCGAAACTTGCGTCAGCACCGCTGCCCAGGTCGCAGAGCCGCAGGCTGGTGAAGGGCACCAGGGCCGGCGCCACCAGCTCCCAGAGCCCCAGGCGACGCAGCAGGCGGCGGCTGGAGTGGGTGAGGGCGTAGGCGCGGTTGCGGGCGAGCAGGGCGCCCCGATCGAGCGGATCGACCAAGCTCACTCGCCAGCCGGCCTGGAGCAGGGCCAGGGCGGCCAGCGCGCCAGTGGGGCCGGCGCCGTGGACGCGCGCGAACAGCGGCTCGGTCATGGGGATGGAACACGCGACGGCGGGACCGCCAACAAAAAGCCGCAGCAGAGCCTGCCGCGGCGGAAGGGTCAAGAGGGGCGAGAGCCAGGGGCCTCAGCCGATGCCGAGCAGGCCGCGGGTGAAGGCTTCGCCGCCCAGGGCAAATTCGGTGGCCAGCAGGGCGATGAAGCCGAGCATGGCCATGCGGCCGTTGAGTTTCTCGGCGCGCTCGTGGAAGCCCCAGCCGGCTTCGGTGCTGACAACCTCCATGCGGGGCTCGCTGGCGAAGGCGTTGAGGCGACCGCCGTCTTCGGTGGTTACCTGGGCGCCGCGGATGGTAGGGGCTTGGGTCATGGCTGAATCCTTTCGGTGTTTCACGAACTGTAACGCAATGTTGCGAAGGCCCGCCAGGGGGAGGGCCGTACCTCCCCTCTCCACCGCCGCGGCCCTCAGTGCCGCTGCGGCCCTCAGCGCAGCCGCAGGCCGCAGAGCTCCTCGAACGCCGGTCGCAGCAGGTAGGGATACTCGCCCACCCACAGCTTCAGCTGCGGCAACCAGGCATCGCTCAGGGCCCCAATCCGCGCGAAATCCCGCCGCTCGCTGAGCACCAGGGCGCGCACCACCATCCCGCGCCGGATGCCCTGGTGCTTCTTGGGGTCGAACTGGAAGCGCACCTGCCCCAGATACCCCTCCTCATCCGCCAGCTCCAGGCACAGCCAGGTGCGGCGGTTCTCCACCATCTGCAGCCGGCCCGCGCGGTCGGCCTGCTCCCGCCGCTCCTCCACCACCTCGCGGGTGAACAGATCCGCCACCTCGCCCTCGAAGATCGCCGCCGCCGGGTAGCGCCGCAGGGTGGCGTTGCGGCGACCGGCCTCCACGATCGGCCCCCAGAGGATGTACAGCACCGTGATCACCCCAGCCACCAACCACAGCGAGGAGAAGCGGCTGTTGAAGGCCAGCGTCTGGCTCACCAGCAGCAGCAGAACCCCTCCGATCAGGGAGATCAGCAGCCGCTGCAGCAGCCGCCGCGGGTCGGAGCAGCAGGCGTTGAACTGGGGGCCTGTCGCCACCGCCGGAATCAGGCGGGAGAGCTCGCTGGCGGTGACCGGAATCAGCATTCAGAGAAGCCGCTCCAGCCCGTAGACGAGCCCCTCCAAATGGCGTACCCGCCGCGCCGTCAGCAGCACGCCGGGCATGTAGGCGGCCCGATCGATCGTGTCGTGGCGCAGGGTGTAGGTCTCGCCCGGGGCGCCGAACATCACTTCCTGATGGGCCACAAGCCCCGGCAGCCGCAGCGCGTGCAGGCGCAGGCCGCTGGGCCGCAGGCCGCCGCGGCTGCCCGCCAGGCTCTCGTGCTCCTCCACCTGGGGGGCGTTGAAGGTCTTGCCCAGCTCCTCGATCAGCTCGGCGGTCTTGAGGCAGGTGCCGCTGGGGGCGTCGGCCTTGCGGTTGTGGTGCAGCTCGGTGAGCTCGCAGAAGTCGTAATAGCGGGCGGCGGCGGCGGCGGCCTGCTGCAGCAGCACCATGCCCACCGAGAAGTTGGGGATCACCGCTCCCCCCACCCCCGCCTTGGCGGCGAACACGGCCAGCTCCTGCAGCTGCTCCGGGCCCAGGCCGGTGGTGCCGATCACCGGGTGCACGCCATAGGCGATGGCGGCGCGGGTGTGCTCGTAGACCACCGACGGATGGGTGAAATCCACCAGCACGGCACCGCCGGCGGGTCCGGCGGAGCGCGCGGCCTGGCTGGCCTGGCAGAGGCTGCCCTCGAAATCGGCGGTGAGCGCCACCCCCAGCTCGCCGAGGCCCAGCTCCTGGCCCACATCCATCCCCTCCTTGCCGGGGGTGGTGTCGATCGCGGCCACCAGGCTGCAGTCGGGGGCGGCCAGCACCGCCTTCACCACCTCCGCGCCCATGCGTCCGAGGGCACCGGCCACCACCACGGGGATGGACCGATCGGGATCGGCGGGCGCGCTCATCGGCATGGGGAGGGCTGGGGGTGAGCCTATGTGGTGTGTCGCCTGCTGCCACCACAGGCTGTGTCATCCGGAGCGGAACGGTCGCAGCCGCTTTGGCCCCTGCGTAGGCTGCGGCCACGGCGCTTTTCCCAGCACGCATGTTCACCCAGGTCCGCTCCGCCAACCGCCGGGTCGTTCCGGCCAGCCCCGGAGATCGAGCCGTGATGAAGGCGGTGTATGTGGTGCTCGAGCCTCAGTACCAGAACGCCCTCACCCAGGCCGCCACCAGCCTGAATGAACAGAACGGCCCCCTGGCGATCCAGCTGAGCGGCTATCTGATCGAGGAGCTGCGCGACCCGGCCAATTACGCCGACTTCTGCGCCGATGTGGCCGAGGCGGATGTGTGCATCGCCTCGCTGATCTTCATCGAAGACCTGGCCCAGAAGGTGGTGGAGGCGGTGGCCCCTCACCGGGACCGCCTCAAGGCGGTGGTGGTGTTTCCCTCCATGCCGGAGGTGATGCGTCTCAACAAGCTGGGCAGCTTCTCGATGGCCCAGCTGGGCCAGAGCAAATCGGCGATCGCCAGCTTCATGAAGAAGCGGAAGGAGGCCGGTGGCGCCGGCTTCCAGGACGCCATGCTCAAGCTGCTCAACACCCTGCCGACGGTGTTGAAGTATCTGCCGGTGGAGAAGGCGCAGGATGCCCGCTCCTTCATGCTCAGCTTCCAGTATTGGCTGGGGGGAACGCCGGACAACCTGCGCAATTTCCTGTTGATGTTGGCCGATCGCTACGTCTTCCCCCGCGGTGAGGACGGCCGGCCCGAGCTGGAGGTGGCCGAACCGGTGGTGTTCCCCGACCTTGGCATCTGGCATCCGCTGGCGCCGGCGATGTTCGAGGACATCCGCGAATACCTCAACTGGACCGCCAGCCGCGCCGACCTCAGTGACGCGTCCCGCAAGGGCCCGGTGATCGGCCTGGTGCTGCAGCGCAGCCACATCGTCACCGGTGATGAAGCCCATTATGTGGCGGTGATCCAGGAGATGGAATACCGCGGCGCCACCGTCATCCCGGTGTTCTGCGGCGGTCTCGACTTCACCCGGCCGGTGAACGCTTTCTTCTTCGACCCCCTCAATTCCGAGGTGCCGCTGGTGGATGGGGTGGTGAGCCTCACCGGCTTCGCCCTGGTGGGGGGGCCGGCCCGCCAGGACCATCCCAAGGCGATCGAGGTGCTCAAAAAGCTCAATCGCCCTTACATGGTGGCCCTGCCGCTGGTGTTCCAGACCACCCAGGAATGGGAGGAGAGCGATCTGGGGCTGCACCCGGTGCAGGTGGCCCTGCAGATCGCCATCCCCGAACTCGATGGCGCGATTGAACCGATCGTGCTCAGCGGCCGCGACGACGCCACCGGCAAGGCCCACACCCTCCAGGACCGGGTGGAGGCAATCGCCGAGCGGGCGATCCGCTGGGCCTCCCTGCGGATCAAGCCGCGGGCCGAGAAGAAGCTGGCGATCACCGTGTTCAGCTTCCCGCCGGACAAGGGCAATGTGGGCACCGCCGCCTACCTCGATGTGTTCGGCTCGATCCATCGGGTGATGGAGGAGATGCGGGCCAAGGGGTATGACGTGAGCGACCTGCCCCGCAGCCCGAAGGAGCTGATGGAGGCCGTGCTTCAAGACCCTGAGGCGCTGGCGGGGGCGCCGGAGCTGGCCATCGCCCACCGCATGAGCGTGGCCGAGTATGAGCGGCTCACCCCCTATTCGGTGCGGCTGGAGGAGAACTGGGGCAAGCCCCCCGGCACCCTCAACAGCGACGGCACCAATCTGCTGATCTACGGCCGCCACTTCGGCAACGTGTTCGTGGGGGTGCAGCCCACCTTCGGCTACGAGGGCGATCCGATGCGCCTGCTGTATTCCCGCAGCGCCAGCCCCCACCACGGTTTCGCCGCCTATTACACCTATCTGGAGAAAGTGTGGGGCGCCGATGCGGTGCTGCACTTCGGCACCCACGGCTCGCTGGAGTTCATGCCCGGCAAGCAGATGGGCATGAGCGACACCTGCTATCCGGATTCGCTGATCGGCGCGCTGCCGAATCTGTATTACTACGCCGCCAACAACCCCAGCGAGGCCACGATCGCCAAACGGCGCGGTTACGCCGAAACGATCAGCTACCTCACCCCACCCGCCGAAAATGCGGGTCTGTATAAGGGTCTCAAGGAGCTGGGCGAGCTGGTGGGCAGCTACCAGCAGTTGCGGGAAAGCAGCCGTGGCGTGCAGATCGTGAACGCGATCGTGGAAACGGCCCGCCAGTGCAACCTCGACAAGGACGTGACTCTGCCGGAGGGGGAAGCCGCTGAGCTGGATCTCGACGGCCGCGACGCGGTGGTGGGGGCGGTGTACCGGCAGCTGATGGAGATCGAAAGCCGGCTGTTGCCCTGCGGCCTGCACACGATCGGCAAGCCCCCCACCGCCGAGGAGGCGATCGCCACCCTGGTGAACATCGCCGCGCTGGAGCGCCAGGAGGAGGGCATCCGCTCCCTGCCGGGCCTGCTGGCTGAATCCCTGGGCCGCACGATCGAGGAGGTCTACCGCGGCAATGATCAGGGCGTGCTCGCGGATGTGACCCTCAACCAGCGCCTCACCGAAACCTGCCGGCAGGCGGTGGCGGCGATGGTGCGGGAGGTCACCGGCGCCGACGGGCGGGTGACGCTGCGGCGCAATTTCGGCTGGTTCTTCGCCCTGCTGGAGCGCTTCGGCGTGCGCTTCCCCAGCCCCTGGCTGGCGGCCTGCCGTGCCGCTGGCTTCCCGGATGTGGATCAGGCTGAGCTCGACAAACAGTTCGCCTATCTGAGCTTCTGCCTGGAGCAGGTGTGCGCCGACCAGGAGATGGGCAGCCTGCTGCGGGCCCTCGATGGCGAGTATGTGATCCCCGGCCCCGGCGGTGATCCGATCCGCAATCCCGGCGTGCTGCCCAGCGGCAAGAACATTCACGCCCTCGATCCCCAGGCGATCCCCACCCGGGCCGCCATCGCCGCCGCCAAGGTGGTGGTCGACCGGCTGATCGAGCGCCAGAAGGCGGAGCAGGGCGCATGGCCGGAAACGATCGCCTGCGTGCTCTGGGGCACCGACAACATCAAGACCTACGGCGAATCCCTGGCCCAGATCCTCTGGTTCATCGGCGTGCGGCCGCTGCCCGATTCCCTGGGCCGGGTGAACAAGCTGGAGCTGATTCCGCTGGAGGAGCTGGGGCGACCCCGCATCGATGTGGTGGTGAACTGCTCGGGCGTGTTCCGCGACCTGTTCATCAACCAGATGGCCCTGATCGATCAGGGCGTCAAGATGGCGGCGGAGGCCGATGAGCCGCTGGCGATGAACTTCGTGCGCAAGCACAGCCAGGAGCAGGCCGCGGCCCAGGGCATCTCCCTGCGCGAGGCGGCCACACGCGTGTTCTCGAACGCCAGCGGCAGCTACAGCTCGAATGTGAACCTGGCGGTGGAGAACAGCAGCTGGGAGGAGGAGGGCGAACTGCAGGAGATGTATCTCTCCCGCAAAACCTTCGCCTTCAATGCCGATAATCCCGGTGAGATGAACCAGAATCGCGAAGTATTCGAATCGGCGATGAAAACCGCTGATGTCACCTTCCAGAACCTGGATTCAGCCGAAATTTCGCTCACCGATGTCAGCCACTACTTCGATTCCGATCCCACCAAGCTGATCGCCTCCCTCCGGGACGACGGCAAGGCCCCTTCCAGTTACATCGCCGATACCACCACCGCCAACGCCCAGGTGCGCAGCCTCAGCGAAACGATCCGCCTGGATTCGCGCACCAAGCTCCTCAACCCGAAGTGGTATGAAGGCATGCTGAATTCCGGGTACGAGGGGGTGCGTGAGGTGGCCAAGCGCCTCAATTTCACCCTCGGCTGGAGTGCCACCAGCGGCGCCGTTGACAACTTCGTGTACGAAGAAGCCAACGACACCTTCATCAACGACGCCGAGATGCGGCAACGGCTGATGGACCTCAACCCCCACAGCTTCCGGCGCATCGTCGGCACTCTGCTGGAGGTGCATGGCCGCGGCTACTGGGAAACCTCCGATGAAAACATCCAACAACTGCAGGAGATCTACCAGGAGATCGAAGATCGAATTGAGGGGGTAAAGGAGGGCTGATCCCCTCCTTACAACCACGCCGCCCGTCGCCTCTCGGTGCGCAGGCGTCCGGGCTGGGAGCGACTCAGTTCACAGAACCTTTCGCCATCTGCACCGGAATGCTGGGCACCGGGAAACCATGGGCGCTGAGGGTGTCGGCGATCACGCGGTTGGTGTCGAAGTACACCTGCCAATAGTGATCGGTGTGGGTGTAGGGCCGCACCGCTAGGCGAGGGCCGCGCTCGCTGAAGCTGAGCAGCTCCACATCAGCCTCCTTGCCGGGGTATTGGTTGGCCACGCCGCGCACCGCTTGCTTGAGCAGGGCGATCGCCTTGCCCACATCGGCGCTGCTGTCGAGCTGGGCCTCCAGCTCGACGCGGCGGTAGGGATAGCTGGAGTAGTTGACGATCGTGTCGCCGAAGAATTTGCCATTCGGCACGATATGCCGCACGTTGTCTGGCGCCAGGATGGTGGTGACGAACATGCCCACCTCCTCCACCGTGCCGGTGACCCCGCCGCCGCAGACGAAATCGCCCAGGGACACGGGCCGAAACACCTGCAGAAAGACGCCGGCGGCAAAGTTGCTGAGCATGCCGCTCCAGGCGGCGCCGATCGCCAAGCCAGCGCCGGCAAGCAGGGCTGCGAAGCTGGCGGTTTGCACCCCGAAGTAGCCCAGAATCGCCACCGCCAGAATCACCCTCAGCAGGGCGCCGATCACGCCCACCAGGAAACCCGTGAGTGAGGGATCGAGCTTGCCGATCGAGAAACTCCGCCGCAGCACCTTCAGGGCGAAACCGATCAACCAGCCGCCCACGACCCAGAGCAGGACCGCGCCGACGAGCTTGAACAGAAAGGGAAGCACCAGCGCCCCGATCATGGAAGGATTGTTGAGCGGGGGGAGGGGCAAGGCGGAGGCAGCGGCTGCTGGCATCGAAACGGCCTGTATTGCCCTCACAGGCTGGACCTCCAGCGCAAGGCTGTCAATGCAAACCGGCCGCGGACACTCCTGCGGCACGATTCCGCCACAGGGCATCGGCCATCCGGGCGGTCTGCATGATCGGAGCCACATCGTGCACCCGCAGCACGGCCGCGCCGGCGGCGATCGCCCGGCAGCACACCGCCGCCGTGCCCCACAGCCGCGCCCGCGGCCGGGGTTCCCCCAGCACCGCGCCGATGAAGCGCTTGCGGGAGGGCCCCACCAGCAGCGGAAACCCCTCGGCCACCAGCGCCTCCAGTCCCGCCAGCAGGGCGAGGTTGTGGTCACTGGTCTTGGCGAAACCCAGGCCAGGATCCCAGATCAGCCGCTCCGGCCGGATGCCGGCGGCCAGGGCGCGATCCGTGGCCCGCAGCAACTCCTGGCGCACCTCCGCCACCACGTCGTCGTAGCGGGCCAGCCCCTCCATGCTGCCGCTGTCGCCGCGGCTGTGCATCAGCACATAGGGGCAGTCCGCCGCCGCCGCCAGCGCCAGAAGGCTGGGATCGCGCCGGCCGCCGCTCACGTCGTTGATCCAGTCGGCACCGGCGGCCAGGGCCGCCTCCGCCACCGCCCCTCGGAAGGTATCCACCGAGAGGATCACCTCGGGATCCGCCGCGCGGATCGCCCGCAGGGCGGGAAGCACCCGCCGGATCTCTTCCTCCGCCTCGATCTCGGCGGCCCCTGGACGGGTGCTCTGCCCGCCCAGATCCAGCACATCGGCGCCGCGGCTGCGCTGCCGCCTGGCTTCCGCCAGGGCGGCCTCCGGAGCGGCGAAGCGCCCACCATCACTGAAGGAATCTGGGGTGAGGTTGATCACCCCCATCACCCCGGTGCGATCCCCCCAGGGGAAACGGCAGGGGTTCACTTCAGGCGGCAACGGCCACCGGCTGGTAGTTGCAGATGCGGGCGAAGCCTTCCGGGTCGAGGGAGGCGCCCCCCACCAGGACGCCATCAATCTCGGCCTGGGCCATCAGCTGATCGATCGTGGCCGGCGTCACCGAGCCGCCGTACTGGATGATCACATCCGGATGGCCCACCCAGCCGCGGATCAGGCCGCAGACCCGGTTCGCCTCTTCGGCAGCGCAGGTTTTGCCCGTGCCGATCGCCCAGATCGGCTCGTAGGCCACGATCAACCGCAGCGGATCCACCCCCTCCAGCCCCTGCTCCACCTGGCGGTGGATCACCCGCTCGGTCTCCCGGGCCTCCCGCTGGTCGAGGCTTTCGCCCACGCAGAGGATGGGCACCAGCCCGTGGGCCTGGGCGGTGCGGGCGCGCAGATTGATCTGCTCGTCGCTCTCGCTGTAGTACTTGCGGGGCTCGCTGTGCCCCACGATCGCGTGGCTGACGCCGTGCTCCACCAGCATCGGCGCGGAGACCATGCCCGTGTAGGCCCCCTTCTCCTCCCAGTGCACGTTCTGGGCGGCGATCGCCACGCCGGCCCCGGCGAGGTGGCGGCAGAGGGTGGGGATGGCGGTGAACGGCGGGGCGATCACCACCTCGCGGTCGGGGGGCAGATGCTCGATCAGGGGCCGGAAGGCGGCGGCGAAGGCCCGCGTCTGGGCGCAGGTCATGTTCATCTTCCAGTTGCCTGCGATCACGGCCTTGCGCACCGGCGTCCGCCCCCGACGAAGAGTGCCGCCCACGCTAATGGGTAACGGTGACCAGCACCTCGCGGCCGTCGATGGCCACCATGTCACCGGGGGAGAGCTGGCGGCCGCGGCGGGTCTCGATCACGTCATTCACCCGCACATCGCCCCGCTGGATGCGCTGCTTGGCCTCGCCGCCGCTGGCGGCCAGCGCTTGCCATTTGAGGAACTGATCCAGCTTCACGGCGGCAGGGCGGCGCAGACCGCGGCGGACGTAGGGTTTGCCGATGCTCGCATCCTCGCCGGCCGGTTTCCGCAGGCTCTGGCCGCTGCTGAAGCCCCACCGGCGAACCCTGCTGGCCGGCGGCGTCTGCATTCTCGTCTTCGTCGCCAGCTTCCCGGTGCTGGCCTGGCTGGCGGGTCAGCTGATCCCTGCCATCGGCGCCGGCGATATCCCCCGGGTGCTGCGCAGCGTGGGCCTGGCTCTGGCGGTGTTCCTGGTGCAGAAGACCGCCCAGTTCGGCCAGGACACCCTGCTGGCGGGCCCGGCCCTGCATGTGAGCCAGGAGCTGCGCCAGGGCCTGTTCGCCCGCCTGCAGCGCCTCGAATTCGGTGCCCTTGAGAAGCTCTCGGCCGGCGATCTCACCTATCGCCTCACCGAGGATGCCGACCGGGTCGGCGAGGTGATCTACAAGACGATCCACGACAGCACCCCCAGCGCCCTGCAGCTGGTGGTGGTGCTGGGCTACATGATCTGGCTCGACTGGCCCCTGGCCCTGGCCACCCTGCTGCTGGCCCCCTTCGTGGCCCTGCTGGTGAGCGGCTTCGGCGCCCGGGTGATGCGGGCCGCCGAGCGCAGCCAGAAGCAGGTGAGCGAGCTGGCCGCTCTGCTGGGTGAAGCCATCGGCAGCCTGCCGCTGGTGCGCGCCTACGCCGCCGAACCCTGGCTGCAGCGGCGGTTCAACGAGGAGGTGGATCTGCACCGCCGTGCCCGCCAGCGCACGATGAACCTGCTGGCGCAGCAACATCCCGTGGTGGGCTTCATCGAAGCCTTCGGCATCCTGGCGGTGCTGGTGATCGGCGCCGCCCGCATCGGCGCCGGCGGGCTCACCAGCCAGGGCTTCAGCGCCTACATGGCCGCCCTGCTGATGCTGATCGATCCGATCTCGCACCTCACCACCAATTTCAATGAATTCCAGCAGGGGCAGGCCTCGCTGCGGCGCCTGCGGGCGATCGAGGCCGAACCGGTGGAACCGCCCGACAAGCCAGGCGCCCTCGGCCTGGAGCGGGTGCATGGCGCCCTGGCGCTCGAGCGGGTGCGCTTCGGCTACGACCCCGCCCAGCCGGTGCTGCGCGATCTCGACCTGCGGGTGGAGCCGGGCCAGGTGGTAGCCCTGGTGGGCCCGTCCGGAGCCGGCAAGAGCACCCTGTTCTCCCTGCTGCTGCGCTTCAACACCGTTCAGGCGGGACGTGTGCTGCTCGATGGCCACGACCTGGCGGACCTGCGGGCCCGGGATCTGCGCCAGGCGGTGGCCCTGGTGCCCCAGCACACCAACCTTTTCTCCGGAACGGTGGCCGAGGCGATCGCCTTCGGACGTTCCACCAGCCGGGAGCGGATCCGCGAAGCCGCCCGGCTGGCGAACGCGGCCGCCTTCATCGAAGCCCTGCCGGAGGGCTACGACAGCCGTGTGGAGGAGCGGGGCAGCAATTTCTCCGGCGGCCAGCTGCAACGGCTGGCGATCGCCCGGGCGGTGCTGGGCGATCCGGCCGTGATGCTGCTGGATGAGGCCACCAGCGCCCTCGATGCCGAGGCGGAGGAGGCGGTGCAGCGGGGGCTGGCCCAGGCGATGGCGGGGCGCACGGTGCTGGTGATCGCCCACCGGCTCTCCACCGTGCAGGAGGCCGATCGGATCCTGGTGCTGGAGGCGGGCCGCATCGTGGAGCAGGGAGATCACGACGCCCTGATGGCCCGCGGTGGCCGCTACCGTGAGCTGTGTGAGCGCCAGTTCATCCGCCTGGAGTCCTGATCGGCGCCCGGGGGATGTGCCGCCTCAGCCTTACCCTGGAACAAACCCCCTCCCCCGCCCGTCTGTGGACG
>JBILEP010000069.1:0-8088 GCA_044352045.1 Cyanobium sp.
GGGTCGGCAAGACCGCCATCGCCGAAGGCCTGGCCCAGCGCATCACCTCGGGCGACATCCCCGACATCCTCGAAGACAAGCGCGTTCTCACCCTCGACATCGGCCTGCTGGTGGCCGGCACCAAATACCGGGGTGAGTTTGAGGAGCGGCTCAAGAAAATCATGGAAGAGATCCGCTCCGCCGGCAACGTGATCCTGGTGATCGATGAGGTGCACACCCTGATCGGCGCCGGCGCGGCCGAGGGCGCCATCGACGCGGCCAACATCCTCAAGCCGGCCCTGGCCCGTGGGGAACTGCAGTGCATCGGCGCCACCACCCTTGATGAATACCGCAAGCACATCGAGCGCGATGCGGCCCTGGAGCGCCGCTTCCAGCCGGTGATGGTGGGCGAACCCTCGGTGGACGACACGATCGAGATCCTGCGCGGACTGCGGGAGCGCTACGAACAGCACCACCGCCTCAAGATCACCGACGAGGCGATTGTGGCCGCCGCCACCCTGGGCGACCGCTACATCTCTGACCGCTTCCTGCCCGACAAGGCGATCGACCTGATCGATGAAGCCGGCAGCCGCGTCCGCCTGCTCAACTCCAAGTTGCCCCCCGCGGCCAAGGAGGTGGACAAGCAACTGCGGGGCGTGCAGAAGCAGAAAGACGACGCGGTGCGGGAGCAGGACTACACCAAGGCCGGTGAGTTGCGCGACCGGGAGGTGGAGCTGCGCGAACAGCTTCGCTCCATTCTTCAGGCCCGCCGCGACGAGGAGCCGAGCGGCGATCAGCCCCAGGAAACCACCTCCGCACCCGTTGCCGTCACCGCCGAGGAAATCAGCGCGGATGGTGTGCGCACTCCGCTGGTCACCGAGGAGGACATCGCCCAGATCGTTGCCTCCTGGACCGGTGTGCCGGTGCAGAAGCTCACCGAGAGCGAATCGGTGAAGCTGCTCAACATGGAGGAAACCCTCCACCAGCGTCTGATCGGTCAGGACGAGGCCGTGAAGGCGGTTTCCCGTGCCATCCGTCGGGCCCGGGTGGGGTTGAAGAACCCCAATCGGCCGATCGCCAGCTTCATCTTCAGCGGCCCCACGGGGGTGGGCAAAACCGAGCTCACCAAGGCTCTGGCCGCCTACTTCTTCGGTAGCGAGGAGGCGATGATCCGCCTCGACATGTCGGAATTCATGGAGCGCCACACGGTCAGCAAGCTGATCGGCTCCCCTCCCGGCTATGTGGGCTTCAACGAAGGCGGCCAGCTCACCGAAGCGGTGCGGCGTCGCCCCTACACGGTGGTTCTGTTCGACGAGATCGAGAAGGCCCACCCCGATGTCTTCAACCTGTTGCTGCAACTGCTGGAGGATGGTCGTCTGACCGATTCCAAGGGGCGCACGGTCGATTTCAAAAACACCCTCATCATCATGACCTCGAACATCGGTTCGAAGGTGATTGAGAAGGGTGGTGGTGGCCTCGGTTTCGAGTTTGGAGGCGGCGATGCCGAGGAAACGCAATACAACCGCATCCGCTCGCTGGTGAACGAAGAACTCAAGCAGTACTTCCGGCCTGAGTTCCTCAACCGCCTTGATGAAATCATCGTCTTCCGCCAGCTCACCCGCGACGAGGTCAAGGAGATCGCCGAGATCATGCTGCGCGAGGTGTTCGGCCGCATGCTGGAGAAGGGCATCAGCCTCTCGGTCACCGACGCCTTCAAGGAGCGCCTGGTAGAGGAGGGCTACAACCCCAGCTACGGCGCCCGCCCCCTGCGCCGCGCTGTGATGCGTCTTCTGGAGGATTCTCTGGCCGAGGAGTTCCTCTCCGGGCGCATCGGCGAAGGCGATTCGGCGGTTGTGGATGTGGATGAGAACAAACAGGTCGTCATCCGCGGTCAGGAGGTCGCCCCCCCCCTGCCCTCCCTGGCCGGTGCCGGGGCGTGATCACCTCCGGGACCGTTCTCCCCTGAGCGCATGGCCGCCACTCCCCAGCAGCACGCCATCGCCCCCAGCTGCGTCCTGCGGGGCCAGGGAGCCTGGCGGGAGGCACTAGGGCGCCTCCCCCAGATCTGCCGCACTCCCCTGCTGCTCGGCCGCAGCGCCGCCACCGCCGAACTCCGCCGCGGCCTGGCCGCCGACCTGGAGGCGATCGGCATGGCGCCGGTGCCGGCCAGCCTCCGCCATGACTGCTGCGAGGACGATCTCCACCACCTCGAGCAAACCGCCCGCGCCTCCGGCTGCGACGCGGTGTTGGCCGCCGGAGGCGGCAAGGTGCTCGACGCCGGCAAGCTGCTGGCCCACCGCCTCGATCTGGCCTGCATCACGGTTCCCACCAGCGCCGCCACCTGCGCGGGCTGGACCGCCCTGGCCAACCTTTACAGCCCCAGCGGTGCCTTCCGCGGCGACGTGACCCTCAACCGCTGCCCCGATCTCCTGGTGTTCGACCACAGCTTCGTGGCCCAGGCTCCGCCCCGCACCCTGGCCAGCGGCGTCGCCGACGCAATGGCCAAGTGGTATGAGGCGTCGGTGAGCAGCGGCGCCAGCGCCGACGGGGTGGTGCAGCAGGCGGTGCAGATGGCCCGGGTGCTGCGTGACCAACTGCTGCTGGAGGCGGAGGCGGCCCTGGCGGAGCCTGGTGGCGAGGCCTGGGGCCGGGTGGTGGAGGCCTGTGGCCTCACCGCCGGCCTGATCGGCGGCATCGGTGGCGCCCGCTGCCGCACCGTGGCGGCCCACGCGGTGCACAACGGCCTCACCCAGCTGGAGGCCAGCCATGGCCGCCTGCACGGCGAAAAAGTGGGCTTCGGCATCCTTGTGCAGCTGCGCCTGGAGGAGCAGCTGGGAGGCAACCGCCTGGCGGAGCAGGCCCGCCGCCAGCTGCTGGAGCTGTTCGAGCGCCTCGACCTGCCGGTGAGCCTGCCCCAGCTCGGTCTGGGCGCCGTCCGGCTCGCGGAACTCGAGGAGGCGTGTCGCTTCGCCTGCCGCGACGGCTCCGACCTGCACCACCTGCCCTTTCGGGTGGGGCCCACCGAGCTCCTCGCCGCCCTGGTGAGCACCACCGCCGCCCTGCGTCCCTCGTGAGCGCCAGCGCCAACGGCGACGGCCGGGCCCTGGTGGAGTGGGCCGCCACGGGCCTGCTCGATCCCCTCGGCCGTTCCCTGGCGGCCGCGGTGCAGTGGTGGGAGCTGCCGGGTTTGGCGGAGCGCTGGCCCGTGGCGGTGCTCGGCGAGGGGCCGCCGCTGCTGCTCCTGCATGGTTTCGACAGCTCCTTCCTGGAGTTCCGTCGCCTGGCGCCCTTGCTGGCCCCTCACCACCGCCTGCTGATCCCCGACCTCTACGGCTTCGGGTTCTGTCCCCGACCGTCTGATGGGGAGTACGCGCCGGCGGGCATTCTGCGCCACCTCGAGGGGCTGCTGATCGCGCTGCAGCACCAGGCCCCCGGCCCGGTGGGGCTGATCGGCGCCTCGATGGGGGGTTCGGTGGCGGTGGAGCTGGCGCGGCGCTGCCCGGATCGCATCGCTCGCCTGCTGCTGCTGGCCCCCGCGGGCCTCAACGGCCAGCCCCGGCCCCTACCGCCGATCCTCGATGGCCTGGGGGTGCGGCTCCTGTCCCTGCCGGCAGTGCGTCGCGGCCTCTGCCGCAGCGCCTTCGCCGATCCCAAGGCCGCGATCGGCGCGGCGGAGCTGGAGATCGCCTCGCTGCACCTGACCTGCCCGGGCTGGGGAGAGTCCTTGCGCCGTTTCGCCCGCTCGGGCGGTTTCGCCGGCTGTGGCTCGCCCCTGCCGCGCCAGCCCCTGGCGGTGCTCTGGGGCGCCCAGGACCGCATCCTGCGGCCCCCGCAGAAACGGGCGGCCCTGGCGCTGCTGGGAGAGCGGCTGCGGGAGGTGGAGGGCTGCGGCCACCTGCCCCACCTCGACCGCCCCCAGCTGGTGGCCGACAGCTGGCTGCAGCCCCCGTCTGCAGAGGGGGCCGACTGAGGGCCTCAGCCGCGCGCCATCCTGGGGCTGCCCCTCCCCGGCTACTGCCGATGTCGACGCTGCTGGTCCGCCTGGGGCGGATGCTCGCTCCCCTCCTGCTCGCCCTGCTGGTTCTGGCGCTGCCGCCGGTGGCGTCGGCCTCCCTCCTGCATCTGGAGGGTCCGGTGCCCGACGACCTGGGGGTTCGCGACGGCCGCCTGGCGGCCTGCCCCACGCCAGCCCACTGCCAGCGGGAGGAATGGCCCAGCCCCGACCCCCGGGCGGCGCTGGCGGACCTGCTGCCGGTGGTGCTCGCCCTCGACGGCGTCTCGCTGGTGGAAACAGGGGCGGACTACCTCCACGCCACGGTGACCAGCCGCCTGTTCGGCTTCGTGGACGACCTGGAACTCCATGCCGATGCCGGACGGGGAGTGCTGGAGGCGCGCTCCGTCTCCCGGCTGGGGGATTCCGACCTGGGGGTGAACGCCAAACGCCTGGCGACCCTGCGCCAGGCGTTGACGAGCGGCGCGGCCTAGTTCTCGCCCCCCTCCCCGCCTTCACCGCCCTCTTTCTCCGTGCCCTGCGGCGCCCCCATGGAGGGTTGGGCCGAGTCGGCGGGGCTCTGGCGCTTCTCCTCGGATCCCTCGCCCCCGCAGCCGCTGAGGCCCGCGATCAGGCTGGCGCTGGCCAGGAACAGGGCGATGCTGGAACGGGCCATGGCGCTTGCTTGGGGATCGCTCCATTCTTGAAGCGCCGCTCCTGAATCGCGATCCCATAGGCTCCGTCCGCTGCGGTTTCGTCACCATGCACCTGGTCCTCGAGTCTCTCCTCGATGCAGGGCCGCTGGGGGAGCTGCGGCAGGCCCTGCTCAGCCCCGAAGCCCCCTGGCGCGACGGCGCCGCCACGGCCGGGTGGCATGCCCGGGGTGTGAAACGCAACCGCCAGCTGGATCAAACCTCTCCCCTGCACCAACGCCTGGGCGAGGGCCTGGAGCGGGCGCTGCTGGAGCAGCCGCTGCTGGTGGCCGCCGCCCTGCCCCGGCTGGTGCACGGTCTGCGCTTCAGCCGCATGGGACCTGGGGATGGCTACGGCCGGCATGTGGACAACGCCTTCATGGCCGGGGGCCGGTCGGATCTCTCGTTCACCGTGTTTCTGAGTGCTCCGGAGAGCTACAGCGGCGGCGCGCTTGTGCTGGAAGGGCCGGTGGCAGAGCAGAGCTGGCGCCTGGGCGCCGGGCAGGCGCTGGTGTATCCGAGCACCCTTCTGCACCGCGTCGAGACCGTGGAGAGCGGCGAGCGGCTGGTGGCGGTGGGCTGGATCGAAAGCCGGGTGCGCAGCGCCGAGCAGCGGGAGCTGCTGTTCGAGCTCGACACCGCCCGCCGCTCCCTGTTCGCGCGGCAGGGGAAGGGGGAGGAATTCGACCTGCTCTGCCGCTGCCACGCCAATCTGTTGCGCATGTGGGGAGCCTGAGGGGGGACGGGTCCTAAAAACCTGCTGCCGCCGACAGAATCGAAGGGTTTTCACCAGAACCCAAGGTGTCGCCCCAGAGCGCCGAGAGCCCAGCGCCTCAGCGCGTGCCATCCCCGGAGCCCAAGCGCCTGCTCGCCGCCTCCGCCCCGTGGCTGGGGGCCCTGCTCAACGTGCTGCCGGGGCTGGGGACGGGCTATGTGTACCAGCGGCGCTGGCGGGCCTGGTGGATCACCGCCCTGCTGGCGATCGCTTGGAGCGCGGTCGCCCTGGCGCTGGCGACGGATGAGGCAGGGGTGACGCCTACCCTGATCGCTCCCGCCGGCCTGCTGGCGCTGTCGTTGACGACAGCAGCGGAAGCCTTCCTGGCGGCCCGCAAGGCTCGCCACGACTGAGGCGCTCCCTTGCGGGCCGGATGGGGTAGGACGGCCGCAGACGCGCCGCCGCCCCCATGTCCGCGAACCCCACCGGCCCCGAAGCAGGGGAACCCGGCCCGGTGCTGGCCCTGCTCTCCCGAGGTCTGGAATTCTGGGTGCGCCAGCAGTGCCAGGCGATCGAGCAGCTGGAGATCCGGCTGGAGGGTTCGGCCCTGCAGTTGCTGCGCGGTCGCTTGGAGGGGGTGAGCGTGCGCGCCAGGGGGGTGCGCTACCAGGAGCTGGAGATGGACGATGTGCGCTTGCGGGGTGAGGCGATGCGGGTGCGGATGGGCCGCTTGCTGCGCCACCAGAGCCTGGAACTGGAGGACTCGTTTTTGGTGCGGGGCGCGATCCGCTTCAGCGCCGAGGGCCTGAACCGCTCCCTGGCCCATCCGAACTGGAGCTGGCTCGGCGATCAACTGGCGGAGGATCTGCTGGGAATTCGGCCCCTGGCGGGCTTGAGCCTGCGGGACGACCAGCTGATCCTCCAGGCCCGCTCGGCCGCGCCGGAGAGCCAGGTGGTGGAGCGGGCCACGCGGCTGACCACCCAGGAGGGAATGGTGACGCTGGTGTCGGTGGAGGGGGAGTTCTGCTCCAGCGTGCCGATGGATCCAGCGATCCGGATCGAGAGGGCGGAGCTGGCGGCTGGCAGGCTCGAACTGGGCGGGGAGGCCCGGATCATCCCGTAAGGGCGTGGCCTCTCACCGTCCCTGCAGCCAGGGGAGCACGAGGGTGACCAGGGTGTAGACCACCGCCGGCACGAACAGGTAGCTGTCGATGCGATCGAGCACGCCGCCATGGCCGGGGATGGCGTCGCCGGAATCCTTGAGCCCGGCATCGCGCTTCATCATCGATTCGGTGAGGTCGCCCACCAGGGCGAACACCGCCACCACGGCGCCGAGCAGGCCGCCGAACAGCCAGCCCAAGCGCCAGCCGAGCAGCCCCCCCCCGAGCGCCCCCACCAGCAGGGCGCAGAGGAGGCCCCCCACCGCCCCCTCGACGGTCTTGCCGGGGGAGATCGGCGAGAGGGGATGGCGGCCGAGACGGCGGCCGATCACATAGCTGCCGATGTCGGTGGCGACGATCAGGAAACAGGCGAGCAGGGTGAGGGCCAGGCCGGCGCTAACGGCGCTGCCGTGGGCCGTGAGGTTCGGCACCAGGGCCGGATCGCTGAGGTTCCGCAGCTTGATCCAGTGGCTGGGCAGGAAGCCGAGGTAGAAGAGGCCGAACACCGAGGCGGCCACATCGGCGATCGTGCCGGTGCGCGGCTGCAGCAGCAGCCAGCCGCAGATCACCGCCCCGGAGGCGGGCAGCACCGCGGCGGCCACGTCTGCCCCGAGCCAGCCGCCGCCGGCGGCGGCCTGGGTGGAGAGCAGCATCAGCTGCACCGCCACCAGGGTGGTTTTGGTGGCGGGGCGGATGCCCTTGAACTGGGCCATGCGGAAGAATTCCTGCAGGCCGAGGTGCACGATCAGCCCCACCGCCAGGGTGAACCACCAGCCCCCCAGCCAGACCACCAGGGCACCGAAACCGCCGGCGGCCCAGCCGCTCGCCAGGCGGGCCAGGGAGGTGGTGGAACGGCGAGGACGGCGGGGCGTTGACAACGGCGGAATGGCGTGGCGCGGGATCTCAGCGCTCGGCCGCGATCATGAACAGGGGCTCCGCGGCCGCCAGCTTGGCCTGGCTGCCGCGCCGCTGCATGCGGTGCACGGTGGCCTGGACCACCTGCACGTCCCGGGCGCCCAGCTGGCTGAGGGTGTCGGTGGCATCCACCAGGCCCTCCAGGCTGGCGGTGCTGATCACGATCCGACCGCTCGGGCGCAACCCTTCCCATACCACCCGCAGCACATCCCCCAGGGGCCGGCCCACCTCCAGCAACACGCGGTCGGGGTGGGGGGGCAGGGCGTCGAGATCGTCCGGGGCGCGCCCGGCGTGGATGTGCAGATTGGCGATACCGAAGCGCTGGCGGTTGCGCTCCAGCAACTCGATCGCCTCCGGATCCCGCTCCAGGGTGTGCACCGCCCCGGCGGGCAGCAGGCGGGCGATCTCCAGGGCGAGGGCGCCGGTGCCACCGCCGATGTCCCACACCAGGGAATCGGCCCGGGGCCGCAGGTGCACCAGCAGCATCACCCGCAGCTCCAAGGGGGTGGGGCTGAAACCGGGGGCATCGACGAACAGGGCGTCGGGAAGCCCGGGCGTGACGAAGTCCCACTGGAAGGGAGTGGCACCGGAGGCGGAACCGGAGCCGGGATCCGTCATCGAGCCCCACGCAGGGTC
>JBILEP010000070.1:0-8073 GCA_044352045.1 Cyanobium sp.
CCTCCGCCAGCTGCAACAGGGCCACCCGCCGCTCCAGGCATGACTCGATCCCCCACCAGAGCACGTCCGTCTCGCCGCCGCTCTGGAGCATCCCCCGCAGCGGACCGTCGCCGACGACCAGCAGCAGACAGCCCTCCGGCCGCACCAGCCGCCAGGCCCGCAGCAGCGCCTCGACATTCTTTTCCGTGGTGATCCGCCCCATGTAGAGGAAGATCCGCCGACCCGCGAAGCGCTCCCGCAGCTCCCGGTACGCCGGGGACGGAACCGCACCGATGGGCCGCCAGAGGGTTTCATCCACCCCGTTGGGGATCACCGCGATGCGATCCGGCCGCACCCCCAGCCGCTCCAGAACGCCCGCCTGCAGATCGGAGAACACGATCACCCGGTCGTAGCGCGCCAGGGAGGGGGCATAGAGCTGATAGGTGAGCTGCTGGGTGCCGGCCGCCAGGTTGCGCAGGCCGGCATCGAAGGCCGGGTGGAAGGTGGCCACCAGGGGCAGGCCCAGCTGTTGGCAGAGATCGGGCAGGCGAAAGTCGAGCGGGGAGAGGGTGAGGCTGGCGTGCACCAGATCGGGCCGGAGCCGCTCCAGGGATTCCCGCAATTCCCGCTGCGCCCCGGGGGAGGGGATGGTGTACACCTGCGATTTCACCAGGTAGGGCAGGGTCACATCCGGCTCGGCGCCGCCGGCCGCGCTGGCCAGTGCCGGCTCCGGACGCGAAGGGTCCAGCAGCCCCAGGCCTGCCGCCGGGGTGTCGAAGTGGATGAAGCTCACGGTGTGGCCGCGATGGCGCAGCGCCTCGGTGGTGCTCAGGCCATAGGTGACGTTGCCGCAGAAGGGCGATTTCTTGCCCAGCCAGGCAATGTGAGCCACGGTGCGCTGCATCCGACAGGCCAAACTAGCAGCGTCGCCAGGGTTGCTCCCGCAGGGCGGCGATCAGGCAGAGGGCCGCCAGGCCCCAGAGCACCGGCAGCAGGCCGTAGCGGCTCACCAACGTGCCCGCCACCACCAGCGGCAGGCTGAGGGCAATGTTGATCAGGTTGTTCTGCAGGCCGAACACCTTGCCCCGTTGGTTTTCCGGGGTTTCCTCCTGGATCGTGGTCTGGGCGGGGATGGCCAGCAGCGCCGATCCCACCCCGAGCAGGGAGCAGAGCAGCAGGGTGAGCCAGAGGTTGCCGCGCAACTGGCCCAGCAGGAACAGGCACCAGGCGATGATCCCCAGCCCGGCGCTGGCCAGCAGCCGGCGATTGAAGCGATCCCCCAGCTGCGCCACCGACAGCGCCCCCAGGGCCAGGCCCACCCCCGTCATCGCCAGCAGGGTGCCGAACCCGGTGGGACCGAGACCGATGATCGAAGCGGCCAGGCTGATGGCGAGCACGTAAAGCGCCGCCAGCAGGCTGTAAAGAAGCACCAGGTGGAGCATCGCCGCGCGCACGCTCCGCCGTTCCCGCAGCACCTGCACCCCTTCGCCGATCTCCTCCCAGACCGAGATCTGCCGGGGCGGGCGCGGCTCCTCCTCGAGGGGGATCGCCGCGATCGCCGCGGCGGCGATGCCGTAGCAGAGGGGCAGCAGCAGAAACTCGCCGCCCCGGAACCCCAGGCGCGCCAGGCTGCTGTGGAGCAACCGCAGGATCGGATCGCCCAGGGCGAAGCCGATGATCGTGGCCGCCATGCTTGTGGCCTGGTACACGGAATTGGCCGCCAGCAGCCGCTGGGGGGGCACCAGTAGCGGGATCGCCGCCTGCTCCGCCGGCGCGAAGAACTGGGTGAGCACCGATTCCAGCAGGGTCATGACCACCAGCAGCCAGTACCCCCAGCCCAGCCCCAGCAGGGTGGGGCCTGGCAGCAGGGCCAGCGGCGCCAGCAGCACCAGGCCAGCCCGCAGGGCATTGGAGGCCACCATCACCGTGCGCTTCGGCCAGCGATCGGCCCACACCCCGGCCACGGTGCCCAGCAGCATCGCCGGGATGGTGTTGGCCACGTAGATCCCCGTGGCCAGCAGGGTGATCAGCTGGGCGCGGTTCTCCACCGACATGCGGATGGCGGCGGCGGCCTCCGCCAGGGCCTCGCTCGCCTGGGCTGTCTCAGTCACCCAGTACTGGGCGATGAGAAAGATCATCAACACGATGTAGAACTTATCCGCTAGCTGCGAGAAGATCTGCCCCAGCCAGAGCCTGCGGAAGCCGGGCATGCCCAGCACCGCCCCCAGGCCCCGTTCGTCCGCGCCGCCGCTGCTCATGGTGGCGTCGGCCGCGAGGACGAGGCTGCTGGCATCGGCTCGAACCCGCTGCGCAGCAGTCTGAAGGCCCGCGGGACGCGCTCGAGGTGTTCGCCGCACCACAGCTCGATCACCGCCAGCAGCCGCAGCCAGGCCGCCGGGGGACCCATCAGCCCGCCGTCCCGCCGGCGCGGCGGCGCCGGTCGGGTCAGGCGCTGCAGCAGGGCCAGCTCTGAGGCGTTGAGCAGCATGCGGGCGCCCGTGATCGAGCCGATCACCAGACCCTCGCCCGGCAGCAGGCTGCAGCGCCACTCGCCGTTGCCCAGGGGGGGCTCCAGGGCCGCTCCGGAGCGGGCGCAGTGCTGCAGGGGCAGGGCGTAGCCCCCAAGCGCCAGCAGGTGCACCGCCCCCAGGACGGCGATCGCCAGGGCCTCGGCTCCGCCGTCCCCCGTCTCTTCCCGCACCACCGCTTCCAGACGGCCAAGCTGCAACAACAGATCGGCCAGTATCCCTGGCGCCGGCACCTCGCTGGGCAGCAGGGCCAGGCACAACTCCGAGAGGGCCTGGGCGGCGGCGAGGCTCTCCAGCCGGGTCGCCAGGGCGCTGTAGTTGCGCAGCAGCCGCAGCTGCCGCACCCGTTTCAAGCCGCTGCGGCCCCCCACCTGCAGCTGCAGGTGGGCCAGCGGCACCGCCCCCGCCAGGCTGCTGCGCGGTCGCCGCGCCCCCGGGGCCGCCAGCCGCACCAGACCCTCCTCTTGGCTGAGCAGGGTGAGCAGACGATCATTTTCCCCCAGGGGCCGGCTGGTCAGCACCAGCCCCTCCAGGCGCAGTTCGGGCACGGCCAGGCCTCAGCTCCCGGCCGCGGCTGGGCCGGGCTCGGGCGCTGGCCCCCGCCGCAGGGCCTCCATCAGGGCCACGCCGCGGCTGGTGCCCAGGCGCGTGGCGCCCGCCTCCACCAGCGCCAGGGCCTGTTCCAGGTCACGGATGCCCCCGGCCGCCTTGATCGCCGCCCGGCCCCGCGCCAGGCCGCGCAGCCGCTCCACATCCGACGCGCTGACCGGGCCAGCGAAGCCGCTGCCGGTCTTGAGGAAGCGGGCGCCGGCATCGATGCTCACCTCCACCAGCAGCTCCAGGGCCTGGGGATCGAGCCGGCCCATCTCCAGGATCACCTTCACCGGCAGGCCCAGGTCGGTGAGGGCCGCCAGGTCGTCGAGGATCAGACCGCTCTGCCGATCCGCCAGGGCGCCGAAATCGGGCACCACATCGAGTTCGTCGGCCCCAGCGGCGGCGGCCGCCTCGGCCTCCGCCCGCTTCACCGCCGGCGGCACCGCGCCGAAGGGAAAGCCCACCACCGATACCAGTCGCACCGGTCCCCCCACCGGCAGCCGTTCGCGGGCCAGGGCCACCCAGCGCGAGGCCACGCAGACGGCGGCGAAGCCAAAGTGGCGGGCCTCGTCGCAGCAGCGTTGCAGCGCCTCGATGCCGTGGTGGGGATCCAGCAGGGCGTGGTCGATGAGGGGGGCCAGGTCGGCCGGCGCCGTCTTCACTCGCGGGGCTGGATGACGCCGAAGCCACCGTGGTTGCGGTGGTACACCACCTGGATCTGGCCGCTGTCCACCTCGCGGAACACGTAGAAGTCGTGGTCGATCATCTCCAGCTGGTGCAGGGCCTCCTCCAGGCTCATCGCCGGCATGGCGAAGTACTTGCGGCGCACGCCGCGGTGGGGAACGGTGGGCTCCAGGCCGTCGGTGAGGGTGCCGCCAGGGGGCGGCAGGGCGGCGGCTCCGGCCTCCTCGTCGCGGGCGGAGCGGTGCACCGGCCCGTGGCTGCGCTCATGCACCCGCTCCTTGTAGCGATTCAGCTGGCGGCTGAGCTTGTTGGCCACCAGATCGATGCTGGCGTAAAGGTTTTCACTGCGCTCCTGGGCGCGGATCACGGTGCCGTTGGCGTACATCGTCACCTCGGCGATCTGCTGGGGCACCCGCGGGTTGCGGGCCACGGAGAGGTGCACATCGGCTTCGCGCACCATGTCGCCGAAGTTGCTGATCGCTCGCCCCAGCTTGTTTTCGGTGTAGTCGCGAATCGCCGGGGTCACGTCGAGATTGCGCCCGTGGATCACCAGTTTCATCAGCACCTCAGCTCTGGGGGTCTGGCATCAAGCTAGGGAGTGATGCCCATGGCCAGCCGCAGCTCCGCAATTCTTTTTGAACCGTCGGCGCCGGTGCCGTTCGCCCGTGCCTGGGACTGGCAGCGGCAGCGGCAGGCGCTGCTGCTCGCGGATCCCGCCGCCCCCGAGGCGGTGCTGCTGCTCGAACACGAGCCCTGCTACACCCTGGGCCGCGGCGCCGATCCGGCCCATCTGCGCTTCGATCCGGCGGAGCCGCCCCTGCCCCTCTTCCGCATCGACCGCGGCGGCGAGGTGACCCATCACCTGCCCGGCCAGCTGGTGCTCTACCCCGTGATCGATCTGCGCCGCCGGGGCGCCGATCTGCACCGCTACCTGCGCAGCCTGGAGGACGTGGTGCTCGATGTGCTTGGCGCCCTCGGCCTGGAGGGGGAGCGCTGGCCAGGCCGCACGGGCGTGTGGCTGGAGGGCCGCAAGCTGGCCGCCATCGGCGTGGGGGCGCGCCGCTGGATCTCCCAGCACGGCCTGGCCCTCAACATCGATTGCCCCCTGGCGGGCTACGGGGCGATCGTCCCCTGCGGCATCGCCGATCGCCCCGTGGGGCGCCTGGCGGACTGGTGCCCTGGCCTTGGGGTGGAGGCGGTGCGGCCGCTGCTGCGGACGGCCTGCGCCGAGCGCCTCAGCCTCACGCTGCGGCCGCCGGAGCCGCCGGAATCCCTGCAGGGGTGGTAACCATTGGCCCGATTCATGCGCGCCACCATGACCACCGCGGAGATCCACTGGAGCGGCAGCGAACGCGACCAGCGGGCGTTGGCCCTGCGCCACGACTGGAGCGGCCTGAGCGCCCTGGAGCAGATCTGGCCCGAGCTGGAGCGGCTGCACGGCGATCGGATCGCCCTCGACGCGCCCCATGCCCGGCCACCCCAGCGGCTCAGCTATCGCGAGCTGCACCAGGGGATCGAACGGGCGGCGGCGGCCTTCGCCGACCTGGGCCTGCGTCCGGGCGATGTGGTGGCGCTGTTCGCCGAGAATGGCCCGCGTTGGCTGCAGGCCGACCAGGGGATCATGCGGGCCGGCGGCGCCGACGCGGTGCGGGGCGGCGCGGCGCCAGTGGAGGAATTGCGTTACATCCTGGCGGATTCCGGCGCGGTGGCCCTGGTGCTGGAGTCGGCGGAGCTGTTCGCCCGCCTGGAGCTCGATGCCCACACCCTGGCGGGCCTGCGCTTCCTGCTGGTGCTGGAGGGCGCCGCGCCCACGCTGGACGGTCTGACCTGCCTGAGCTGGGAGCAGCTGCTGGAGCGGGGCGCCGCCACGCCGCCACCGCCGCTCGCCGCGGGCGGGGAGGGGCGGCTGGCCACCCTCCTCTACACCTCCGGGACCACCGGCCAGCCCAAGGGCGTGCCCCTCAGCCACGGCAACCTGCTGCACCAGGTGCGCAGCCTCGGGGTGGCCGTCGCCCCCAGCCCCGGGGATCGGGTGCTGAGCGTGCTGCCGATCTGGCATTCCTACGAGCGCAGCGCCGAGTACTTCCTGCTCTCCTGCGGCTGCAGCCAGACCTACACCACCCTCAAGCGCCTGCGCAGCGACCTGCAGGCGGTGCGGCCCCAGTATCTGATCAGCGTGCCGCGGCTCTGGGAGGCCCTGCTGGCGGGCTTCGAGGACGCCCTGGCCGCCATGCCCGGGTCGCGGCAGCGGCTGCTGCGGGGGGCGCTGGCGATCAGCGAGGGGTACCACCGCTGCCGCCGCACCGCCCTTGACCTCACCCTGCGGCCCGAATCCCTCGCCAGCCGGGTGGGCGCGGCGTTCGGCGCCGCCTGGCGCTGGCCCCTGCACCGCCTGGCCGCCGCCAGCCTCTGGCCGAAGGTGAGCCGCCAGCTCTGCGGCGGCGCCCTGCGCACTGCGATCAGCGGCGGCGGCGCCCTGGCCCTCTATGTGGACAGCTTCTTCGAGGCGATCGGCATCGAGCTGCTGGTGGGCTATGGCCTCACCGAGACCTCCCCGGTGCTCACCTGCCGCCGGCCCTGGTGCAACCGCCGCGGCAGCGCCGGCCAGCCCGTGGCCGCCACGGAGCTGCGCATCGTCGATCCGGACACCCGCGCACCGCGCCGGATCGGCGAGCGGGGCCTGGTGCTGGCCCGGGGCCCCCAGGTGATGGGGGGGTACCACGGCAAGCCGGAGGCCACCGCCAAGGTGCTCGATGCGGAGGGCTGGTTCGACACCGGCGATCTGGGCCTGCTGATGGCCGACGGCAGCCTGGTGCTCACCGGCCGTGCCAAGGACACGATCGTGCTCAGCAGCGGCGAGAACATCGAGCCGGGCCCCCTGGAGGACGCCCTGGCCGCCAGCCCCCTGGTGGAGCAGCTGATGCTGGTGGGGCAGGACCGCAAGCAGCTGGGCCTGCTGCTGGTGCCGCGCCATGAGCCCCTGGCGGCCTTCGCCGCCGCCGCCGGCCTGGCCGCCCCCGGCCCGGAGGCAGGGGCCGCCGCCGATCCGGCCCTGCTGCGGGCCCTCACCCGGGAGTTCAACCGGCTGCTGGCGGAGCGCCCGGGCTCCCGCCCCGACGAGCGCCTGGGGGGGGTGAGCCTGGTGGAGGCGTTCAGCCTGGAGAATGGCCTGCTCACCCAGACCCTCAAACTGCGCCGCGACGCGATCCTGGCCCGGGACGCCGCCGCTGTGGCCCGCCTCTACGGCGACGGTTGACCACAGGCCCCACCCCTGACAGCCTGGGTGCTGCACCGTCTCTTCCATGGCCGACAGCCTGACGATCAAGCGCACGATCACGGTCCGGGCCGTGGTCACGCCCCGCTGGAAGGAGGATGCCGAGCGGGAGCTCAGCAACGCCATCAGCAACCTCGACCAGCAGCTCGCCCAACTGGAGCAGGAGGGTCAGCGGGTGATCGATGAGATCCGCCGCCAGAGCGCCAACCCCCTCGATCCGCGTGTGCAGGAGCAGGTGGCTTCGGTGCAGCAGCAGGTGGGCGCCAAGCGCTCCGAATTCGAGGAGCAGAAGCGCCAGGTGCTCGAGCAGCAGCGCCAGGTGCGGGAGCTGGAGATGGATCAGATCGTCGACCAGGGTCAGATCGAGAGCACCTGTGAGGTGCGCGTCGGCGACAACCTGGTGGAGAAGCTGCAGGTGGCTGTGCTGGTGCGGGATGGGGTGATCGAGGCGATCGAGGGAAGCTGAGGGCTTCCGCCGGCCTCGGTAGAGTCGGCCGGTCTGCGGCAGATCAGCGTTGGCCACCCACGAAATCTTCATGCCCGCCCTCAGCTCCACGATGACGGAGGGCAAGATCGTGGAGTGGCTGAAGCGGCCGGGCGACCGCGTCGAGCGCGGCGAGTCGGTGCTGGTCGTCGAGTCCGACAAGGCCGACATGGATGTCGAGTCATTCAACGAGGGCTTTCTGGCGGCGGTGCTGATGCCCGCCGGTGGCACGGCGCCGGTGGGCGAAACGATCGGTCTGATCGTGGAGAGCGAGGCTGAGATCGCGGCGGTTCAGGCCAGCGCCCCGTCCGCGCCCCCGGCTGCTGCTGCTGCCCCTGCCCCCGCGCCGGCCGCTCCGGCTGTGACGACGGCTCCCCCGGCGGCGCCCCCCCCGGCGGCGCCCCCCACCCTTCCGGTGCCCGTCGCCGTGCCCACCCCGGCGGCGCCGACCGCCGCCGATGGCCGCGTCGTCGCCACCCCCCGGGCCCGCAAGCTGGCGGCCCAGCTGGGGGTGAATCTGGCCGGCCTCC
>JBILEP010000071.1:0-8027 GCA_044352045.1 Cyanobium sp.
CGGCCTTTCCCTGCCACGGCTGTCTCTGCCACGGCTGTCTCTGCCGCACTGGTCATGGCCCGGGTTGTCCGGTTCCCGGCTGCCGAGGCTGGCGGCCGGAGCAGCGGCCGTGGCGGCCCTGGCCTTGGCGGGAGGCTGGCTGATCCGCCAACGGCCGGCCCCGCCGCCCCGGACAGCCCCGGTGCCCGCTGCCTCCCCGCGGCCCCTGGCCCAGCAGCCCGTCCCGGCGCGGCCCGCCAGCCCTCCCCCCCCGCAGGCGAAAGCAAAAGCCACGGCGATCGTGCCGCTGCGGGATCCGCAGCCCAGCGAAGCCCAGGTGCGTGGGCTGCTGGAGAGCTGGTTGCGCGCCAAGAGCCAGGTGCTCGGCGGCGGGGCCATGCCGGCAGGGGTCGATGCCATCGCCCGTCCCGCCCAGGTGGAGCGGTTGGCCTCGGAACGCAGCGCCGATGCGGTGCGGGGCGAGATCCAGGAGATCGACGTCAGCGTGGCTGACCTGCGCATCGAGCAGAGCTCTCCCGGCCGGATCGCCGCCACCGCCGAGCTGCGCTACAGCGACCGGCGCAAGGCCGAAGCGGGTCGCGTGCTGGAGAGCACCCCAATCCAGACGATCCGCAACGTCTACGTCTTCGGGCGCGACGATGGCCAATGGCGCTTCGCCGCCCAGTCCCCCGCTCCTTGAGTCCTCCCCCTGCATGTTCGACGAGCTCTCCCAGCGTTTCGAAGCGGCCGTCAAGGGCCTGCGCGGCCAGGCCACGATCTCGGAAACCAACGTCGACGCCGCCCTGAAGGAGGTGCGGCGGGCCCTGCTGGAGGCCGACGTGAGCCTGCCGGTGGTCAAGGACTTTGTGGACGAGGTGCGGCGCCGGGCCATTGGCGCGGAGGTGGTGCGGGGCGTCAGCCCGGATCAGAAATTCATCCAGCTGGTGCATGAGCAGCTGGTGGACACCATGGGGGGGGAGAACGCGCCCCTGGCCAGGGCCAGCGACGGGCCGGCGGTGATCTTGATGGCGGGTCTGCAGGGGGCGGGCAAGACCACCGCCACCGCCAAGCTCGGCCTGCATCTCAAGGAGCAGGGACGCCGCGCCCTGATGGTCGCCGCGGACGTTTACCGGCCCGCCGCGATCGAGCAGCTCAAAACCCTGGGAACGCAGATCGGGGTGGAGGTGTTCAGCCTGGGGGCCGACTCCCGCCCGGAAGACATCGCCGCAGCCGGAGTGAGCAAGGGGCGCGCGGAGGGATTCGACACGGTGCTGGTGGACACGGCCGGCCGACTCCAGATCGATGAGTCGATGATGGAGGAGATGGTGCGCATCCGCGAGGCCGTCCACCCCGACGATGTGTTGCTGGTGGTCGACGCGATGATCGGCCAGGAGGCAGCCGAATTGACGCGCGCCTTCCACGAGCGGGTGGGCATCACCGGAGCGGTGCTCACCAAACTGGATGGCGATTCGCGGGGTGGGGCCGCCCTGTCGATCCGCAAGGTGAGTGGCGCCCCAATTAAGTTCATCGGCACCGGTGAGAAGGTCGAGGCGCTGCAGCCCTTCCATCCCGAGCGGATGGCCAGCCGCATCCTGGGCATGGGCGATGTGCTCACCCTGGTGGAGAAGGCTCAGAAGGAGGTGGAGTTGGCCGATGTGGCCCGCATGCAGCAGAAGCTGCAGGAAGCCAGCTTCGACTTCTCCGATTTCGTGCAGCAGATGCGCCTGATCAAGCGCATGGGCTCCCTGGGGGGCCTGATGAAATTGATCCCGGGCATGAACAAGATCGATGACGGCATGCTGAAGCAGGGAGAACAGCAGCTCAAGCGGATCGAAGCCATGATCGCTTCGATGACCGAGGGCGAACGTCGCGATCCCGATCTGCTCGCCGCCTCCCCCTCCCGCCGTCGCCGCATCGCCGCCGGCAGCGGCCATACGGCCGCCGACGTGGACAAAGTGCTGACCGACTTCCAGAAGATGCGCGGTTTCATGCAGCAGATGACCCGCGGTGGCATGCCCGGAATGCCAGGCATGGGCGGCGGCTTCCCCGGAATGGGAGGGGCGCCCGGGGCGGGGCCTCAGCCCGGAGTGCCTGGCCGTGGCCAAGCGCTCAAAGCGCCGCGGCCCAAGAAACCGCGCAAGGGATTTGGCGATCTCTGAGCGGAGCCGCTCGGCAAGACCAGCCAGCCCCGGTGGTAGGTTGATCTGTCGCCAGATTCCTGATCCAGAGCCAATGATCAAGCTCCGCCTGAAGCGGTTCGGCAAGAAGCGGGAAGCGAGCTTCCGCCTCGTGGCCACCAACAGCACGTCCCGTCGAGACGGTAGGCCGCTCGAGGAGCTCGGCTTCTATAACCCCCGGACCAAGGCGACCCTCCTTGACACCGAAGCCATCCGCCTCCGCCTGAGCCAGGGAGCCCAGCCAACCGATTCCGTCCGCTCGCTTCTGGAGAAGGGTGGTCTGCTGGAGCGGACCACCAGGCCTGGGGAGACCGTCGGCAAAGCGAAGCAGGCCGCCGCCCGCGAGGCGGCTGCCCAGGAGGCCCGCAAGGCTGAAGCCGAGGCAGCGGCTGCCAAGGCCGCCGCTGAGGCGGAAGCTGCTGCTGCCGCTGCCGCTGAGGCCGCCAGCCCCGCCGACGACACGCCAGAGGGGGAAACCCCAGAGGCCTGAGCCCAGGTTTCTCGCTCTGACCGAGTCCTCTCCCATCCCCCCCTCCCCTGACGCCAACACCGGCGGGGTGGTCGCCCTGCCCCTTGCCAGCCCCACCGCTGCCCTGGCCTTGGCCGGCGAGGCCGAGGCCACCCTGCGGAAACTGGAAGCCCTCACCGGGGCCACGTTGGTGCTGCGGGGCCAGGAGTTGCGCCTGGATGGGCGTCCCGCCCAGGTGCAGCGGGCCCGGGATCTGATCGAACTGCTCCGCCCGCTCTGGGAAGGGGGGGAACGGATCGAACTGGTGGACATCCAGGCGGCGCTCACCGCCCTCGACAGCGGACGGGGCGATCAGCATCGGGAACTGGGCCGGCAGGTGTTGGCGGTGAGTCGCACGGGCCGGCAGCTGAGGCCCCGCACCGCCGGGCAGAAGCGCTTCGTCGACGCCATCGACCGCCATTCCCTCACCCTGGCGATCGGACCGGCGGGTACCGGCAAGACCTTCCTGGCCACCGTGCAGGCCGTGCGCATGCTCCAGGAGCGGAAGGTGGAGCGCCTGGTCCTCACCCGTCCCGCCGTAGAAGCCGGGGAACGGCTCGGCTTCCTGCCGGGAGATCTGCAGCAGAAGGTGGATCCCTACCTCAGGCCCCTCTACGACGCCCTGCACATGCTTCTGGGGCGCGAACGCACCGAGCAGCTTCAGGAGAAGGGAGTGATCGAGATCGCGCCGCTGGCCTACATGCGCGGCCGCACCCTCGCCGACGCCTTTGTGATCCTGGATGAAGCCCAGAACACCACAACGGCCCAGATGCGGATGGCCCTCACCCGCCTGGGCGAGAACGCCTGCATGGTGGTGACCGGCGACATCACCCAGATCGACCTGCCGCCAGGCCAGCTCAGCGGACTGGTGGAAGCGGAACAGGTTCTCGCGGGGGTGGAGGGGGTGGCGATCTGCCGCTTTGGGGAGGCCGACGTGGTGCGCCACCCCCTGGTCCAGCGCCTGGTCCATGCCTACGCACGCCGGGACAGACGCCAATAGGGAGATCCGCACAGGCCGGGGCAACGGGCTTCCGGCGTGGCTGGCAGGATAGGTGAAGTTTCCGCGCAATCCGCCGCCATGCCGGCCAGCAGCAATTTCCAACAAGCCATCCAGGAGGCCCAGTTCGGCGGCCTCGTCGGCCCCAACGTCGTCCGTCGGGCCCTGCCCTACGTGGGCGGCGGCATGGTTCTCACCGCCGCAGGTGTGCTGGGCGGTCTTTCGATGATCGGCTCACCGATCTTCCAGCCCCTGTTCATCGCGGCGATCATCGCCAACCTGATTCTTTTCTTCGTCTGCCAAAACGTTGCTCTCAAGGGGAACAACGGCACGGCGCTCCCGCTGCTGGCCACCTACAGCCTGATCACCGGCTTCACCCTCAGCGGTCTGGTGGCCATGGCCATTGGCACCGCTGGCATTGGAGCCGTTGGCACGGCGGCGCTCGCCACCGGCATCACCTTCGTCATCGCCTCCGTTGTCGGCCGACGGATGAGTGACAGCGTGGGCCAGGCCCTGGGCGCCGCCGTTGGACTGGGCATCGTCGGCCTGTTGATCGCCATGGTGATTCAGCTCGTCGGCTCGATCTTCATTCCTGGCTTCGGCGGCCAGGGCTTTGAGTTGCTGATCGCCGGCTTCGGCACCGTGCTTTTTGTCGGGGCTGCCTTCGTGGACTTCTACACGATGCCCCGCACCTACCGCGATGATCAGTATCTTGCCGGCGCGCTTGGCATGTACCTCACTTACATCAATCTATTCATTTTCATTCTGAGGCTGATCATTGCCCTCCAAGGTGGCGGTCGGCGCGACTGATCGACGTCCTTTTCCCCAACCCACTTTCAAAGAGGGGGCCTTCGCAAAGGGTCCCCTTTTTTTGCACTGTGGCGAAAACCATTTCGGACCAGCCCTCAAGCTGATCCCAAAGCCTGCACAAGCAGGAAATTCCGCCGTAATCTTGTAGCCATCAATCGAGCTGGTGAGCTGCCGTGAGGGTGTTGGTGACGGGGGGAGCTGGCTACATCGGCAGCCACGCCGTGCGAGCCCTCTGCCGGGCAGGTCATCAGGTTGCCGTGCTCGACAACCTCGTCTATGGCCACAAGGACATCGTCGAGGGCGGGCTGGCGGTTCCGCTGGTGACAGGGCAGGTGGGTGACCGGCAACTGCTAGACGCTGTGCTCATCGGGGCCCATCCCGCCCTGGCGGGCAGCGGACTGGAGGGGCGGCCGGTCGAAGCCGTGCTCCACTTTGCGGCCTATGCCTACGTGGGCGAGTCGGTCAGTGATCCCGCCAAGTACTACCGCAACAATCTCGGCGACACCCTTTGCCTGCTGGAGGCTCTGATCGCTTCCCCGACCAAGATTCCGATTGTGTTTTCCTCCACCTGTGCCACCTACGGTGTTCCCCAGCAGGTTCCAATCACCGAGGATCACCCCCAGGATCCGATCAATCCCTACGGTCGCAGCAAGTGGATGGTGGAGCGATTACTGATCGACTTCGCAACCGCCTATGGACTTCCAAGCGTGATCTTCCGCTATTTCAACGCTGCCGGCGCTGATCCACAGGGTGGCCTGGGTGAGGACCACACCCCGGAAACTCACCTGATCCCAAGGGTCTTGGATGTGATGAGCGGTCGCGAACCCTACCTGCAGATCTTTGGTGACGATTACCCAACCCCGGATGGCACCTGCATCCGTGATTACATCCATGTCAGCGACCTGGCCGATGCCCATGTGCTCGGTTTAGAGCGACTGCTGCGCCTGCGGGAGAGGGAGGAGAAGGTGCTGGCGCCGTTGATCTACAACCTGGGCAACGGCACCGGTTACTCGGTTCAGGAGGTGATCGAAACGGCGAAGACGGTGACCGGCCGTGGCTTGCTGGCCCATGTCGCCCCCCGCCGCAAAGGCGATCCAGCCCAGTTGGTGGCCGGGGCCGACAAGGCCCACCAGGAGCTGGGTTGGCGTCCCCGCTATCCGGAGCTGGGCACGATCATTGAGCACGCCTGGGGCTGGCACCGCCAGCGCCATGGGGTCTAGGGGCGGGCGGGCCAGGGGCGGGCCAACGGTTCGCCGATGAACAGACCCTGGTCCGGCATTGCCACACTGCGCCAATAGGCTTCCAGCAACGTGTCACCGCGGCGGTAGTAGGCCAACAGCAAAGCCGGATCAGGAAACTTTTCTCGGTAATTGCAGGGCTCGACCACGGTCCCGAAACTACCCGTCACCCCGGCCTCCAGCCAGCGCAGCGCACTCATCTGGGAGGAGTTGCCGGTCAGCTGACCGCCAAAGGAGGTGAGGTGATCGGCTACCGCCCCTGGACGGAATTGGTTGGCATTGATCTCAGGCACCTGGGCCAGAGCGGTGAAATAGGCCATCACATCCCTGGCCCCCCGCAACACATCCGCCCGAATCACCCGCACCCGGAAGCCGGGGCCCACCGCAGCCTGAACCTGGTCATAGCCAGCGGCCCTGACGTTCCGGGCCGGGTCCGAGGTGCTGAGCAGATAGGCAGTTCCCGGTGGCGCTGTGCCATCGGCGGCCACCCCCCGGGCAATCAGGCGCATGCCTCCGACAAGATCGGTGGCGGCCAGCAACATGCTCGGCCGCAGACGAAGCTCATCCCAGGGGCGCTCCACGTCGCCGCGCGCGTGATACGGACTGATTCGGGTTGGCCGGCAGGTGTGCCGGCAGCTGCCGGGATCGAGCCCGAGGCTGACCGCTGCGGTGATCGACTGGCAGCCGACGCGCCAGGGGCTGGTCCAGGCCAGGGCATAGGCCTGGACGTGGGCCGGTGTCCGGCGACGCAGCTGCCGTTGCAAGCGCAGAAAGGACTCCCGGCCAAGATCCGCCTGACCGATCGGCAGCCTGACCCGGATCACCTGGGCCTGGGGAATGCGTCGCTGCCGCTGATAGAGACTGCCAAGGGCCTCGCTCAGTGGATCAGCCTCATTGATCACCAGGGCCAGATGGCGACGATCCAGCGGTCCGCCGCGCGGCTGATCAGCGGCGATCATGCCCGGCAGGGGCAACGACTGATCGGCGGCGAGCGCAGCGGCCACAGCCAGCAGCAAGACCATCAGCGCTGCAGGGATGGGCAGCGGACGAACCGAAACCATGCCCTGGCTAAAGACAGCCCCATGGCGCGGCAGCTTGGCGGGCTGACCCCAGGGACGGGGATGGGGGCGGGAAGCGGGTTTATAAAAGGTGAATTCCCCTGGATTCCCTTTGGCCAGATCGGCGCCTTCCCTTCTGAGACGCCTCGGCTGGCGAAGACTCGGCCAGTTCCTGGAACCTTTCACATCCGTCAGCCCAGCCGCACGGCTGATTCGCCGCAGCGCTCGCCAACAATGGCGGTTGCTCACCGTGAACATCGCCACAAATCTGCTCAGCAGCATCAGCGAAGGTGGCACTCTCGGCGTGATCTTTCTTGCCGTCAGTCTAATCTCATCGCCGAACCCTGATCACTGGAGTCGACTGCCTGTCGTGGCACAGGCCATCCGATTGCCGGTGGTGGGCAACGTGTTGCAGGAGGGGATCAATTCGAGCAGCGGCCAGGGAATCTTGTTTGTACTGCTGATTGGATTCGCCCTGATTCTTCAGGTGATCGTTGCCCTGACAATGTATCTCAATTCAGTTAGTGCTGGCATCATCGGCAACCGACTCAGCGCACAGATTTCCACTCTTCTGCACCATCGCACACTCTCTTTCACCTTCAGCTGCGCATGTCGCTTCCGGGTCGGCGACCTCCTCAATTACATCCAAACGGGTGGCAGTGCAGTCAGCACCCAAATCAGCCTTACGAATACCCTCCTGACCAACCTGATTCAGCTGCTGATCTATCTTTTTATTCTCATCGCCATCTCCCCCTGGCTGCTGCTTGTCGCCGCCTGTATGGCCGCCTTCATGGGCGCCCTTCAGAAACAGGTCCTACCGAGGCTTCGTCACACCTCGGAGGTCATGACCATGATCGGTGTGGAGATGGGCAGTCGGGTTACCGAAAATATTCAAGGCCTACGCCTGATCCATAGCTCCGGCGAACTGAAAAACGCCTCACAATCGCTCGATAGCCTCTTTCAACAATGGCTCCGTCAAGCAGACAGACTCTCATACATCACAAATCTGATCACCCCCATATCCACAATCTTACCTATTTTTGCCATCGCGGTGATCAGTACCCTGAGCCTTGCCTTGCTTCACGATCGTCAAAGCGGTGTGATTCCAAGTCTGATCACATTTGTTTTGGCGCTGCAAAGAATGAATTCCCGACTTAATACTATTAACACGATAGCCGTCGGCTATGCAAACAATTCAGCCGCCGTTTCCCGATTGAATGCCATTCTCGACGATCGCGACAAGCAATTCGTTCGCACAGG
>JBILEP010000072.1:0-8000 GCA_044352045.1 Cyanobium sp.
GGCAGGTGCACCACGGCGTGGGGCAGCTGGGCCAGCGCCAGCTCCTGGTCCTCGCGCACGTCCACCAGCTGGATCGCCTCGCCTGTGCGCAGGCGCTCGGCCAGCTCGATCGGGTGGATCGTCTGCGGCTGCCCTGGCCTGGCGGCGTCGCCCGGTTCGGGGGTCTCAGTCGCTCGGGGGTGGGTCATGGGCGGGGCGGGCGTCAGGATGGGGCCATCCTGCTCAGGTCGTATGAAGGGCCGCCCGTTTCTGGCGGTGGTGCTGGCGCTTGCTCTGCTGGCCTCCGGGCTCGGCCTGGGCGGCTGGGCGCTGGTGCTCAGGCGCAGTCCCCTGGCCCTCCAGCACCAGGCCCTCACCCTGCCCCGGGCGGCCCGCTTCGTGCCCCGCCAGGCCCCCCTGAGCCTCTTCCTCACCACCGACGGCGAGCAGCCGGTCGCCTATGCCCGCGCCATCGCCCCCACCCGGGAGCGGCGTCAGGCCAGCGACGCGGTCGCCCGCCTGCGCGATGGCGCCTTCGCGGCCGCCGGTCTCGATTACCGCGATGAGCTGGCCAGCTGGCTGGCGCCGGGCATCGCCCTGGCGCTCTTCGATGGCGGCACCGCCCCGGTGGTCGATGGGGCCTCGCCCCCTGGCGGCTGGTTGCTGGCCCTGAGCAGCCGCGACGGGCAGGGCGCCCGCCATTTCCTGCAGCGCTTCTGGCAGACCCGCAGCCTGGCCGGCACCGACCTGCAGGTCAGTCGTTACCGAGGCCTGGGTCTGATCAGTGGCCGTGGCGCCCTGCAGGGAAGCGAGCCTGTGCCGCTGGCCACCGCCTTGGTGGCGGACGATCTGGTGCTGATCGCCTCGGGCCGGGGCGTGCTGGAGCAGGCCCTCGACGTCTCCCAGATCGAGGAGCTCAACCTCGCCAGCCAGCCGGGGCTGCAGGAGGGGATCGGGCGGTTGGGGGAGGGTGTGGGCCTGGTGCTGGCCCGTCCCTCCGCCTTCGCGCCCTGGCTCGGCCTTCCCCTGCCGGTCGAGGGGGATCCCCGGCCCGGCCTGCTGCTCGCCGCCTTGCGGCCCCAGGGGCGGTTTTTGGAGCTGAACGGCGAACTCGCCCTCTCCGCCCCCCTGCCCCTGCCGGCCGCCCAGGAGGCCCGCCAGCGCGCTCTGCTGGCGGGTCTGGTGGGACAGCCCACCAGCCTGGCCCTGGTGCAGGATCCGGCCGCCCTGCTGGCCCAGCCCCTGCTGGCTCCGCTGCTCGGCCGCGCGGCGCTGCCGCCTGAGGCCGGACCGTTGCCGGCCCTGGTGGGCGGCGCCGACGCTGGCCCCCTGCTGGCGGCCCTGGGGGAGGAGGGCTGGCTGCTCGGCACCCCCGCCGACCAGCCCGCCCCGGAGGCGATCGAAGCGGCCCTCGCCGCCGAGGGGCTGATCGCGGCGCCCCTGGAGCTCCCCGAGCGCTCCGCGCTGGTCTGGACCCGCTTGAGCGCCGCCGCCGGTCGCCCGGCCCGCCGGGACGGCGCTGACCAGCTGCAGGCTTCCCTGGCGGGCTGGCGCGCTGCGGATGATGGCCTGGCCTGGTGGGGCAGCAGCCTCGCCCAGTTGGAGTCACGGCCCGCTGGCGCCGGCGCCGGCGGGCCGCTCCTCCAGCGCCTCGATGCCCTGGGGCTGCCCGGCGCCCCCCTGCGCTGGGCGCTGGCGGCGGCGCCGGCCCGCCAGCTGCTGCAGACCTGGCGACCCTGGCGGTTGCTCACCGCCCTTGCCGGCGGTGGTTCCCAGCCGCCGGTACGGGGCCTGGCCCTGGCCCTCGAGCCCTCTGGCGCCAGCCTGCGCCTGCAGGTTCGCCTCGAACTCTGCTGAGGGCACCCTCCATGGACCTCACCCCGTTGTCCTCAGCCTCCGCCCCGGTGGAGCTGCTGCTGCTGCGCCACGGCATCGCTGAAGACCGCGGCGGTGCGATCCCCGACGCAGCCCGGGCTTTGACCGCCCGCGGCCGGCAGCGCAGCCGGGCCGTGCTGCAGCGTCTGCTGGAGCGCGACCTGCGGGCCGTTCGCCTCCTCTCCAGCCCCCTGCGGCGCGCCCGCGAGACCGCCGAGCTGGCCCTCAGTGCTGGCCTGGCCCCCTCCCTGGAGCTGGCAGAGGCTCTGGCCCCCGGCGGCGAGGCCCTCGCCGCCCTGCCGGCCTGGCTGGAGAGCCTGGAGGCCCCAGACGGGGCCTCGCCGCGGCTGTTGCTGGTGGGGCATGAACCGGATCTGAGCACGCTGGCCGCCCGTCTGATCGGTGCCCCCCCCGGCAGCCTCGAACTGCGCAAGGCGGGACTGGCGGTGCTGCGCTTGCCCCGATCCGCCGCCCCGGGTCAGGCCAGCCTGCGGCTCCTGCTCAGCCCCAGGCTGCTGATCGGCTGAGGGCCAGGCGGCCATCCGGTCGGCAGCCCCGGCTACGGCGCGGCGCATGGCGCCCGCGTAGCTTCGCTGCAGAGGACAGCGGAGCCCCATGGACGATCCTTCCCCCCCGGTCTACAGGCCCGGTCTCGAAGGGGTGCCGGCCACCCAGTCCGCGATCTGCGACATCGACGGCCAGCAGGGTCTGCTCACCTATCGCGGCTATCCCCTCGAGCAGCTCGCGGCCCACAGCACCTTCCTGGAAACCGCTCATCTGCTGATCTGGGGCGAGCTGCCCACCTACTTCAAGCTGGAGGAGTTCAAGGAGGAGGTGAAGATGCACCGGCGGGTGAGCTTCCGCATCCGCGACATGATGAAGTGCTTCCCGGCCGACGGCCATCCGATGGATGCGCTGCAGGCCAGCGCTGCCTCGCTGGGGCTGTTTTATTCCCGGCGGGCGCCGAATGACCCCGAGTCCATCTATGGCGCCGTGGTGCGGCTGATCGCCAAGATCCCCACGATGGTGGCCGCCTTCCAGCTGATCCGCAAAGGCCAGGATCCGATCCAGCCCAGCGACGATCTCGACTACGCCGCCAATTTCCTCTACATGCTCACCGAGCGGGTGCCCGATCCGCTGCAGGCCCGCATCTTCGACGCCTGCCTGATCCTGCACGCCGAGCACAGCCTCAACGCCAGCACCTTCAGCGCCCGCGTCACCGCCAGCACCCTCACCGACCCCTACGCCGTGGTGGCCTCGGCGGTCGGCACCCTGGCGGGCCCCCTGCACGGCGGCGCCAACGAAGACGTGCTCGAGATGCTCAAGCAGATCGGCACGGCCGACAATGCCGAAGCCTGGCTGGATCGGGCCATCGCCGAGAAGCAGAAGATCATGGGCTTCGGCCACCGCGAATACAAGGTGAAGGATCCCCGCGCCGTGATCCTGCAGGGCCTGGCCGAAGATCTGTTCCGCAGCCTGGGGTACGACGAGATGTACGACGTGGCCCGCGCCCTCGAGCAGGCCGCGATCGAGCGGCTCGGACCGAAGGGGATCTATCCCAACGTCGACTTCTACTCGGGGCTCGTGTACCGCAAGCTCGGCATTCCCCCCGATCTGTTCACGCCGATCTTCGCCATCGCCCGCACCGCGGGCTGGCTCGCCCACTGGCGCGAACAGCTCGGCGCCAACCGCATCTACCGGCCCACCCAGATCTACACCGGTTCCGGGGTGCGCCCGTGGCTGCCGCTGGAGAGCCGTCCCGCCAGCTTCTGATCGCCCCCCTGCCGCGTTCGCCGGTCTTCCGCCGGCTCCGCCTATGGTGTGGCCGCCCGGGCTGAAACCCGTCCGGCCCCGAACCCGCCCATGGACAGCACCCCGATCGTGACGGCCGGCCTCGATCTCCAGACCAGCTTCGTGGAGATCCTTCAGGGTCTGGGCCTGAGCAACGGCGCCGCCCGCCTGCTCTGGTTGCCGTTGCCGATGCTCACCGTTCTCGTCGCCGCGGTGGTCGGCGTACTGGTGAATGTCTGGCTTGAGCGCAAGATCTCCGCCGCCGTGCAACAGCGCATCGGCCCGGAGTACGCCGGGGCCCTTGGCATTCTCCAGCCCCTGGCCGATGGCCTCAAGCTGGTGTTCAAGGAGGACATCATTCCGGCCCGTGCCGATGGCCTGCTCTTCACCCTCGGGCCGGTGCTGGTGCTTGTGCCGGTGATTCTCTCCTGGCTGGTGGTGCCCTTCGGCCAGAACCTGCTGATCAGCAATGTGGGCGTAGGCATCTTCCTGTGGATTTCGCTCAGCAGCATCCAGCCGATCGGCCTGCTGATGAGTGGCTACGCCTCCAACAACAAATACTCGCTCCTTGGCGGTCTGCGGGCCGCCGCCCAATCGATCAGCTACGAGATTCCCCTCGCCCTGGCGGTGCTCGCCGTGGTGATGATGAGCAACTCGCTCAGCACCGTTGACATCGTCAACCAACAGGCCGGTGCCGGCATCCTCAGCTGGAACATCTGGCGCCAGCCGGTGGGCTTCGTGATCTTCTGGATCTGCGCCCTGGCGGAATGCGAGCGCCTTCCCTTCGACCTCCCCGAAGCGGAAGAGGAGCTGGTGGCCGGCTACCAGACTGAATACTCCGGCATGAAGTTCGCCCTCTTCTACCTGGGCAGCTACATCAATCTCGTGCTTTCCGCCCTGCTGGTGGCGGTGCTCTACCTGGGTGGCTGGTCGTTCCCGCTGCCGGTCGAGTGGCTCGCCGGCTGGCTGGGCCAGTCGGTCGATGCGCCCTTGGTGCAGGTGATCACCGCCAGCGTCGGCATCGTGATGACCGTGCTCAAGGCCTACCTGCTGGTCTTCTTCGCGATCCTGCTGCGCTGGACGGTGCCGCGCGTGCGCATCGATCAGCTGCTCGACCTCGGCTGGAAGTTCCTGCTGCCCATTGCCCTGGTCAATCTGCTGGTCACCGCCGCCCTGAAACTGGCCTTCCCGGCGGTCTTCGGCGGCTGAGCCTCCGCCCACCACCCCCATGGCGGCCGCGGGCCGGCCATCATGGTCTGACCTCTTCCCTACGACTTCCTCTCCCATGTTCGGCTTCCTCAAGAAGGTCGGCGATTACAGCAAGGACGCCGTCAGCGCGGCCCAGTACCTCAGCCAGGGCCTGGCCGTCACCTTCGATCACTTGCGGCGCCGGCCGATCACGGTGCAGTATCCCTACGAGAAGCTGATTCCATCCGAGCGTTACCGAGGCCGCATCCACTACGAATTCGACAAGTGCATCGCCTGCGAAGTGTGCGTGCGCGTTTGTCCGATCAATCTGCCGGTGGTGGATTGGGTGATGAACAAAGCCACCAAGAAGAAGGAGCTGCGCAATTATTCGATCGATTTCGGGGTTTGCATCTTCTGCGGCAATTGCGTTGAATACTGCCCCACCAACTGCCTGTCGATGACCGAGGAATACGAGCTCGCCGCCTTCGACCGTCACAGCCTCAACTACGACAACGTCGCCCTCGGTCGCCTGCCCACCAGCGTCACCACCGACCCCTCGGTGTTCCCCCTGCGTGAGCTGGCCTACCTGCCGAAGGGCGAGATCGATCCCCATGGCGTCCCCGCCACCGCGCCCCGAGCCGGCAAACTGCCCGAGCAGGTGCTGGAAACCCTGCCTGCCTCCGACCAAGGAGCCTCCACCTGATGACCCTCGCCTCTTCCACCCAGCAGGTCTGCTTCCTGGTGCTCGCCGCCACCGTGGTTGGCGGGTCCCTGGGCGTGGTGCTCCTGCCCAACATTGTCTATTCGGCCTTCCTGCTCGGCGGGGTGTTTCTGGGCGTGGCCGGCCTCTATCTGTTGCTCAATGCCAGCTTCGTCGCCGCCGCCCAGGTGCTGGTCTATGTCGGCGCCGTGAACGTGCTGATCCTGTTCGCGATCATGCTTGTCAACAAGCGCGAGGCGATGGCTGAGATCCCCGGCCTGGCCCTGCGTCGTCTCCTCTCCGGCCTGGTCTGTGGCGGATTGTTCGCCCTGCTGCTGCGGGTGGCCTTCACCACCCGTTGGGCCCTGCCCGGGCCGGTGCCGGTGGGCGAGGAAGCCACCATCCGCATCGGCGAGCACCTGTTCAGCGATTACCTGCTGCCCTTCGAGCTGGCCTCGGTGCTGTTGCTGATGGCGATGATCGGCGCCATCGTGCTCGCCCGCCGCGATGTGTTCAGCAGCGATGTGATCACCGGTGAGCCCGCCGACCAGGGATTGATTGAGAAGTCGCGCACGCCGCTGCTCCTCGAGAAGCCCGCACCCACCCCGTCCCTCCAGGAGACCGCCCCGTGAGCCCCGACGCCGCCATCCCTCTGCAGGCCTTTCTCTCCGTGGCCGCCCTGCTCTTCTGCACCGGTGTCTGGGGTCTGATCAACAGCCGCAACGCCGTGCGCGTGCTGATGAGCATCGAGCTGATGCTCAATGGGGTGAACATCAACCTGATGGCCTTCTCCAGCTACCTCGATGGCCAGCTGATCCGGGGCCAGGTGTTCACGATCTTCGTGATCACCGTCGCCGCGGCTGAGGCCGCCGTGGGCCTGGCGATCCTGCTCTCCCTGTATCGAAATCGCGAAACGGTGGACATGGAGCGGTTCAACCTGCTCCGTTGGTAGCCAGGCTGGGGACGCTTCCTGGGCTCCGGCATGCGCCTTGAGACTATCTGGCTGATCGTGCGCAGCGGCAGCCAGGCGGCCGCCAGCCAGGCCCGGCGTTGCGCCGCGGAGCTCCGCCAGGAGGGCATCGGCGTGGTCACGGCCATCAGCGGAGCCAGCAGCAACCCTTTCCCTGGCTTGCTGGCCACCGAGCCAGCTCCGCCTGACCTGGCGATCGTGCTCGGGGGAGATGGCACCGTGCTCGGCGCCGCCCGCCACCTCGCCCCCCACCGGGTGCCGATCCTCAGCTTCAACGTCGGTGGCCATCTGGGCTTTCTCACCCATGAGCCACGCCAGTTGCGGCCGGAAAAAAGCGATCCTGGCGGCAGCCTGTGGGAGCGCCTGCGGGCCGATCGTTTCGCCCTGGAGCAGCGGATGATGCTGGAGGCCAGGATCGGTAGGGCCGATGGGGTGAGCGAGGAGGGTGAGGAGCCCCACCGGGCCCTCAACGACTTCTATTTCCGCCCCTGCCATGACGAGATCTCCCCCACCTGCCTGCTGGAGATCGAGATCGATGGCGAAGTGGTGGATCAGGTGCGCGGCGATGGCTTGATCGTCGCCACCCCCACCGGCTCCACCGGCTACGCCCTGGCGGCGGGCGGCCCGATCCTCCACCCCGGCTTGGAGGGCATCGTGATCACACCGATCTGCCCGATCAGCATCTCCAGCCGCACGATCGTCGTGCCGCCCCGCGCCCGGATCAGCGTCTGGCCGCTGGGGGAGTCGATCCGGCGGGTGCGCCTCTGGAAGGACGGCGCCCATGCCACGGTGCTGGATCCCGGCGACCGCTGCACCCTTGAGCGCTCCAGCGATCCGGCCCTGTTCGTGCTGTTGGAGCACAGCCCCTCCTACTACCGCACCATCAGCCGCAAGCTCCACTGGGCCAGCGATCTGGTGGCGGCCGAACCCTCCCGCAACTGAACGCCATGGCCCTGGAGATCGAGCGTCGCTTCCTGGTGGCCGGCCAGGACTGGCGCCCCCTGGTGCGCTGGCAGGCCAGGCTGCGCCAGGGCTACCTCGCCAGCGGCAGCGACGGACTCACCGTGCGGGTGCGGCTCAGCGAGGTCGAGGCCTGGCTCACCCTCAAGGCGGTGCCCCCAGGCGGCAGCGATGCCCTGACGCGGCTGGAGTTTGAGTATGGGATCCCCCTCGCCGACGGCGAGGCGCTGCTGGCCCTCAGCGAGCGGCAGCTGGGGAAGTGCCGCTACGGCCTCGACCTGCCCGGTGGCGACTGGGTGGTTGATGTGTTCGAGGGGGCCAACGCGCCCCTGGTGGTGGCGGAGGTGGAGCTCGGCGCCGCGGATCAACCCCTGGTGGTGCCCCTCTGGTGTGTGCGCGAGCTCAGCGGTCGGCACGAATTGAGCAATGCCGCCCTGGCGGCGCGGCCGCTGGCCTCCTGGAGTGAGGCGGAGCGGCAGGCGTTGCTCGAAGGGATGGCTCCGGCGGAGCCTGCCGGCTGAGGGGCGATCGCTCAGG
>JBILEP010000073.1:0-7996 GCA_044352045.1 Cyanobium sp.
GCTTTTGGCCGGCGATCAAGGCAGCGGTGTTGCTGGTGATGGCGAGGATGGGCGGCAGGGTGTCGTAGGTGAGGGTTGCTAGATAGCCCGCGACTCCCGGATTGCCCGCGGCATCGGTGTAGGAACCACCAGCCACGCTGATCCAGGCGGTGCCGCTGCTTTCGAAGGGAGGGATGAAGGTGGCGGTAAAAACCTTCGGGTCTGCCGTCTCGGACAGGAAACCAAGGCTGCCGCTGCTGACGGAGACGGCGCTTCGGGTGAACCCGAAAGGCGGTTCTGAGAAGGTAAAGGAAATGGTGGCCGTTTCGCCGGCTTTGAGGGCGGATTGATTGCTGCTGATCGTGACAGCTGGTGGGATGGTGTCAATCGTGAGGGTGCGCGGCGCCGATACGGGACCAGTGGTGCCACTGATGTCCGCCACTAGCACGGTGAAGGAATACGTGCCGGAAGCGAGAGCCGTGGGCGGCGTGAACGACCATGTCTGGTCAGGGAAGTGCACAGTGGCATGGCCCAGAACTGTGGAGCCGACCAACACCCGTACGCTTTCTTCGGGGCCGAGGGGGGCGGACAGGGTGCCGTATAGGGTCGGCGTCGCGTCATCGGTGAGGCCAGCTTCCGGTATCTCAACGAACTGGCTGCCGACGTCATCGCCCACCCCGAGGATGGTGGCGGTGGTGGCCAGAACGGTGCTGTTGAGAATTGTGCTTGTGGCGGTTGCCGTGCTGAAGACGGCATCGCCGGTGCTGGCATAGAGGCTGACGCTGAAGCTTTCCGTGGGCTCGTAGAGGCTGTCTCCCGCCACATTGATGGTGATGGTTTTTTCGGTTTCTCCGACAGCAAAGGACACCTCTCCCGAGGGAAAGATGCCTCCGACAAAATCCTGCGCATTCGCCGGCGCGCTGCCCGAACCGCTAGCAATCCAGGAGATCTTGCTGATGAACGAGGTGTTGACCGAGCGGTTGATCCGGAACTGAAAGGGCGTGGCGCCCGCTGGCACTTCGGCCAGGGCGCCCTGCAGTGCCGTGATCGAGTAGGTGGGTGAGGGGCCAAGGAAGGCGTCCACATTCAGGCGGCCGCCGGTGACGGTTTTGCCGACCAGGGAAGCGGTGGGCGTGGTGCTCGCCAGCAGCGTGGAGCGGATCTGTGCCGCGCTCGGGCCAGGGCGGGAGGCGGCGTAGAGGGCGATGGCACCGGTGACATGGGGTGTGGCCATGGAGGTGCCGCTGTAGCTGCCGTAGCTGGCGCCGGGAAGGGTGGAGAGAATCGAAGAGCCGGGGGCGCCCAGATCCACAGAGGTGGGGCCGAAGTTGGAAAAGCTCGAGAGACTGCCGTTGTTGGCGATCGAGGCCACGGAGATCACCGCGTCGTAGCTGGCCGCCGCCAGGCTGCTGCTGGCCAGGCTGGTGTTGTAGTTCGCGGCTGTGACTGGGGTGAGATCGTTGTTGCTGGTCGAATTGCCTGCTGCTGCCACAAACAAGATGTCCTGCTTGGCGGCGCGAATGAGGGCGTTGTGCAGAGATTCGAAGTAGCCGCCGCCGCCCCAGGAATTGTTGCTGGCCACGATGTTCAGCCCGTGGCGTCGCTTGAGGTCTGTGAGGTAGTCGACCGCCTGGACGGCTCCGGAGAGATAGCCGCCAGTGGGACCTAAGAACTTCGCGGAAATCATCGAGATGTTCCAGTTCACACCCGCTACGCCGATGCCATTGCCACCGACGGCGCCGATCGTGCCGGCCACATGGGTGCCGTGATCATCGCTGGAACCATCGTAGGTGCTGTTGTCGTTGTAAAAGAAATCCCAGCCGCGCACGTCGTCGATATAGCCATTGCCATCGTTGTCGATGCCGTCGACAGGGTCGAAGGGATTCAGCCAGGAATTGGCAGCCAGATCCGGATGAGTGTAATCAAATCCCTCGTCAATAATGCCCACGAAAACAGACTTCGACCCCGTCAGCTCCCGATTCCAGGCCGCCTCGGCCTGGCTGCCAAAGGCATTGGTGGTGCCATTCGGTCCGATTGGCGTGGGTGTGTCCGCGCTGTACATCCCCCAGAGAGAGCCACCGCTGTAGCCAGGGTCATTGCTCAGCGCCTGCGGCTGGATGAACTGATCCACCTCCGCAAAAAGCACCCGGGCCGTGTTGCGATAGCTCGCCAGGGCGGCCTCCAGGCTGGACGCGGTATCCAGCTGGATCACCTCCATGACCCCCTCCCCCTGGGCCTGCATCACCGGGGTGTGAATCAGCTCCCTGCGGACTCCCCCCACGGCCGCCAGGGCCTCGGCTCGCTCGCTCTCCGTGGCTTCGTGGTCCCATTGCACGAGGATCCGCGGCCCCGGGCCGCTTTCGCCCGTGCTCCTGCCGGGGGAGGCGGCCGGAGGCGGCGCGTCATCGGGGAACCCCAGCGCCACCATCCAGGGGTCGCCCATCGCTGCTGGCGCGCTCCCAGCGGCCTCCTCGGAGGGCAGCGCCAACAGCGAGGGAAGCTCCGGGAGGGTGGGCCGCTCTGGCAGGGCGGGCGGCGTGGTGGCCGGGGAATCCGGAACACGGATGTCCCCTGAGGGGGCTGGGCTCGCTGGGATCGTTCGCTCCGCCGCTGGTCCCGGCAGCGGCCAGGAGGCGGATTCCGCAGGCCGCTCGCCAAGCTGGCCCAGCCAGTCCTCCAGGGCGAACCCCCGGGGAAGGCCAGCATCGCGGGAGAGGGGGCTTGCCATGGCGGCCAGGTCGAGGGGCAATTCGGCGCTCAGGCGGGCAACGCAGCCTTTCCTGTCCGAATTGTCAACGTACTCATCTCGGGGTCGTTCAGCAGTTTCCCCAGGCGCTCGATGGGCCGGCCGCCCTGGACGAGAGCGACCAACAGCCCGGGACCTGGGCGGTTACCAGGTCAGTCCGTTGATGGTGAGGCTGCTGTGCACCAGAAGCTGCTGGAAGCCGAGGTTCCAGATGTCGTAGGTGCCGGAGAGGCCGCTGAAGCGGCCATCGAAGGAAGCAGAGCCGGCGAGCAACCAGTGGTCCTCAGCGAAGGTGAGGCTGTCGCCCGTGTTGCCGTTGAGGACGAGCTGGTGGCGTTGTTCCCTCTCCTGGAAGTCGTAACTGTCTCCGGTGCGGCCGAAGGAAGCGGCGTTGGCATTGTTCAGCCAGTTGAAGCCGCTGATGTCGGCCACATCGTGGCTGTCAAGGGTGAGGGAATTGTTGCCGGAGCCGCTGAGATCGAAAATCTCGAGCGAATTCAGCCGTGAGGCGTCTTGCGGGTTGAGAGCGGATGGATTGGCGACCTCGGTGAGGTTGAGGTGGAGGTCGGCGCCATCGAAGGCGAAGGTGTCGATGCCGCTGCCGCCATCGACGCGGGCGAGCTGGGCGGTGTTGCCGGCGCTGCCGAAGGGATTGGCGAGGGCGGAGAGGTTGGAGGCGTCGAGGAGAAAGCGATCGTTGCCGCTGCCGCCGTAAAGCACATCGGCGCCGCCATTGCCGATGAGGGTGTCATCGCCGGCATTGCCCACAAGGGTTTCGCTGGCGCTGGTGCCGGTGAGGGTGTCGGCGCCGGTGGTGCCGAGTTGATCCACTGAGGTTTGGGAGAAGGCGCCGGTGGTGGAGCCGAAGATCACATAGGCGCGACCAAGCAGGCTGTCTTCAGCCGTAAAGTTCATGATGGATCCCACCAGGAGATCGGCGAGCCCATCACCGTTCACATCCCCCCCTCGGGCCACGCTGAGGCCGCTGAAGCCCTCCTCCCTCTCCCCGTTGATCACGAAGCCGCCGTCGCCGGCCGCAATGGCGGAGAGGTTGATGGGGGTGGTGTCGGTCTTGCCGAAGACCACATAACTGCGACCGACATCCACATTGGTGGGAGTGTCGCCCAAGGGGGCACCGATCAGCAGGTCAGCAAGGCCGTCGCCGTTGACATCTCCAGCAGTGTCTACCGAAAAGCCGCTCAGATCAATGCCGCTCAGGTCGCCGTTCCCGCTGCTATTGACGTCAACAACCTCGCCATTGATCACGAAGCCGCCGCTGCCGGCCGCAATCGCTTGGAGCGTGATTGGCGTGGTGTTGGACTTGCCGAAAACCACATAACTACGTCCGGCTTGCCAGTATTCCGGAGATGGCGAATCGTCGTAGAAATTAGGTGCTCCGATGATCAGATCGGCGAGGCCATCACCGTTGACATCCCCCGCGCCAGCAACGACTGGCAACCATGGACCAAAGCTTTCGTCAGGGTCGCGTAGGTCAGAGATCAGAAAGCCGCCGCTGCCGGCCGCAATGGTGGAGAGATCAATGCTGGCGGTGCTGCTCTTGCCGAAGATCAGGAAAAAATCTGTCCGTAAAGCTTCTGTGTCTGGGTCCCTGGAGACAGCGATGGTGACGAGGTCGGCGAGACCATCACCGTTCACGTCCCCCGGGCCGGCTAACGAGCCATCTGCGAAGTCATAGTATTCGCTGGGATTGCCCGTGATGAGGAAACCGCCGCTTCCTTCCGTGATGCTGGAGAGGCTGATATCGGTAGCCTCTTTTCTGCTGAAGACCACATATCTGCGTCGCTCATCGTCTTCGGTTTTCGGGTCGAAGTAGAACGCGTCAATCTTCAGATCGGCGAGGCCGTCGCCATTCACATCGCCAACGCCGCTGAGCGACAAGCGGCTTAGATTGCCAGGATCTTCCGCGTCAATCGCGAAGCCGCTGCTGGCCGCAAGGTTGGAGAGGTTAATGGCGCTGGTGCTGCTCTTGCCGAAGACCACATAACCGCGCAAGGTCACCGCGTCAGAGAGTGCAACACCGGCAGAATCGGGAAGTGTATGGTTGCCGGAGCCTGTAATGATCAGATCGTCCAGGCCATCGCCATTGACGTCTCCTGCATTGGCTGAAGTCTGTCTCCATGAATAGATGTCAAGATCACCGTAACGGGCTCCATTGATCGCATAGCCGCCACTGCCGTTCGCGATGGCGGCGAGGTCGATGGGTGTGGAGCTGGTCTTGCCGAAGACCACATACGTCGTGCCACCGGCATCTGAGTCGGATCCTGTGTACCCGCCCCCAGTGATTAGATCATCCAGGCCATCGCCGTTGACATCTCCCGCGCTGCTGATCCAAATGCCCTCCTGATAGAAGGTGTTGGAGAATTCCTCGTCGATCACGAAGCCGCCGTTGCCGGCGGTGATGGTGGAGAGCTCTAGGGGGATTGACTGGCGATAGCTGAGGATCAGAGTGTTGCTCGCTTCCCCTGGATAGCCGGCGGCATCGCTGTAGGAGCCAGAGGCCACCGAGATCACGGCTGTGCCGCTGCTTTCCGGTGTGGGGGTGAAGGTGGCGGTGTAGATCCTGGCGTCGGCCGTGACGGCCAAGCCGGCGAGGGTGCCCCCGGATGTGGTGATGTCGCCGTCGCTGAAGCCGGTGGGTGCTGCGGAGAAGGAGAAGGTGATGCTGGCAACCTCACCAGCGAGAAGGGAGGCCTTATCGCTGCTGATCGTGAGCGTGGGAGGAGCGGTGGCGAAGCCCATGGGCAGCGTATTGGATGCACCACCTGGATTGCCGGCGACATCGGTGTAGGAACCCGCGGCCACAGAGATCGCAGCTGTGCCGCTGCTTCCCGGCGTGGGCGTGAAGGTGGCGGTGTAGATCCTGGCATCGGCTGTGGCGGCCAGGCCGCTCAAGACGCCTCCGGAGGTGGTGACGTCAGCGGTGCCGAATCCGGAGGGCGGTTCGGAAAAGGAAAAGGTGATGTTGGCCGTCTCCCCAGCCTTGAGGGAAGACTTGTCCGTGCTGATCACCAGGCTGGGCTGTTCTGTATCCACGCCGGCAACAAAAGCCCGTGAGTTGCGGCGCTGCACCTTCACCTTCAAGGATCTGCCTGGCCCTTCGCCAATCAGACGCAACTGGTCTCGGCTGAGCCGGAATTGGAAGCGCCCCCTGCGATCGGCTCGGGTGGAAGCGATCCGGATGCCCCCTGCGTAGAGCTGCACTTTCTGCCTGGATGGGGCACGCCCTGTCACCAGGTTGTCGCCGTCCAGGGTGGTGAGAATGCGGTCCGCGCCGCCTGCACTGTTAATGAGTCGAGCCACGGCAAATCCAGTTAGCTAGGGGGATCTTATGGAGACTTGGATCTGCTGGCATGGTTTCTCATCATGTTTTAAGCCTATTTAGGCCTATGGCTGGAGCAGCGAAGTAGGCTTGCCGTCTTTATGGGGGTGCGGCGGCACTGTCCCCAGGATCGTTAGTGGGCAGATCTGCTTGTTGGAGGTCACTCAATATGGCCGTACTAGGCGAAATGAGCCATCACAGGTGGCCGTGGGGCTGGTCCTCCCCCATAGGCTTTGAGGCCCAGGCTGAGCTTCTGTTCCGCCAGTAAGGCACTGTCGCCAGCCGCCGCTCGCCCCGCCCATCGGGCCAGATCGCTCCCGAGGGGGAGTCGATTAGGACAAAGGCATGGATCCCTTCGCCCACCTCCCCGTGCTCGCCGATGCGGTGCGGCAGGCCTTCGCGGACTTGCCCGCCGGTTTGGGGGGCGCGCCGCCCCGCCTGATCGACGCCACCCTGGGCGGTGGCGGCCACAGCGCCCTGCTGCTGGAGGACCATCCCCAGTTGGAGCTGATCGGCCTCGACCAGGACCCCACCGCCCGCGCCGCCGCCGCCGAACGGCTGGCCCCCTGGACGGAGCGGTTGCGGATCGTGGCCACCAACTTTGCCGCCTACAGCCCCGATGTTCCTGTGCAGGGGGTGCTGGCGGATCTGGGGGTGAGCAGCCCCCAGCTCGACCGGCCGGAGCGGGGCTTCAGCTTCCGCGCCGATGGGCCGATCGACATGCGCATGAACCCCGAAACCGGTGAGAGCGCCGCCGAACTCCTCGATCGCCTGGAGGAGTCCGAGCTGGCGGATCTGCTCTATGGCTTCGGCGAGGAGCGCCTGTCGCGGCGCATCGCCCGCCGTTTGGTGGCCGAGCGGGCCGAGCGGCCCTGGCGGCAGCGCGGCACCGCCGAACTGGCCTACGCCATCGCCGGTTGCTATCCGCCGGCGGCCCGCCGCGGCCGCATCCATCCGGCCACCCGCAGCTTCCAGGCCCTGCGCATCGCCGTGAACGACGAACTCGGCGCCCTGGAGCGGCTGCTGGAGCGCGCCCCCGACTGGCTGGCGCCCGGTGGCCTGCTGGCGGTGATCAGCTTCCACTCCCTCGAAGACCGGCGAGTGAAGCGGGCCTTTCTGGAGGATCCCAGGCTTGAGCGCGTCACCCGCAAGGCGCTGTTGGCCGATGCCAGCGAACGGGACGCCAACCCCCGCAGCCGCTCCGCCAAGCTGCGGGTGGCTCGCCGTTGTGCTATGGACCAGTTAGGGCCGGCGACCGGATGAGGGTGAACGGCGTGGGCCACTTCGCCGGGAGGCGAGTGCCGCTTGCCATTCCTCAAGCAGGGGGACATGGGAGTTGGGCCGTTGGGCGAAGGCCGCGAAGCCGATCGCATAGCCAACCGCGCCGATTGAAAACCGGATCAGGTCCTGAATCAGCACCCAACCACGGGGGTCTGGTGTGGACCGGGCCTTGCGCAATAAATTGCTGCGCGCTTGCTGAAGCGAGCTGAGGAGAATCTTTTTCAGTTCCGGCAATGGCCGGCCCATATCCTGGGGCGTGATCGCTGGTCCTCGCAGGATCGTGAGCTGGGTTTGCAATGTAATGGCATCGGGAGCCTCACGGATCGCCTTCTCCATGGCCGCCAGAGGTTCATCTGGAGCTGGTTTCCCCCTCTCCAGTGAACTGAAGTTTTCCTGGATCAGATTCCACGATGCCCAGAGCTGCAAGGGCACAAGCATCAAAAAACCCAGGCTGGCGATCACCGCCCATTTGGCGAGGGAGTTCTTGAATGCTTCGATCTCTGATTTCCGATAGAGGGTGGCAGCCAGATGCACCATGACAAGCCCAATCAGAGGCAAATAGGCATTGCTGATTAGGCCTGTGGCCAAACGTAGAAGCCAGGCCGGATTGAGCAAGGCGGCTGGGACGACAGCATTGAAGACAATGGTTC
>JBILEP010000074.1:0-7981 GCA_044352045.1 Cyanobium sp.
CGCCCAGCTGCCGCGGCTGGAGGAGCTGCTGGAGCTCCTCTGGCACGACGGCGTCGAGGCGATCGCGCCCACCCTCGTCACCTGCGGCGTGGCCGACCTGCGAGGCGCTCTTTCGGTGCTGGCGGAGGCGCGGGCGCGGCATGCTCCGGGCCGCTGCCGGTTGCTGGGGGCCCACCTGGAGGGGCCGTTCCTGGCGCCGGAGCGGCGCGGCGCCCACCCGGCGGTGCACCTGGCCGCCCCGTCCGCCACCGCCCTGGCCGAGCGGATCGGCGGTTTCAGCGGCGGACCCGGCTGGCACGAGCCCGCTGATGTGGCCCTGGTCACCCTGGCGCCGGAGCTGCCCGGGGCAGCCGAGGTGATCGCGGCGCTGCGGGCCGCGGGGGTGGTGGTGAGCCTGGGCCACAGCGCCGCCAGCGAACAGCAGGCGGTGGCAGCCTTCGACGTCGGCGTGACGATGCTCACCCACGCCTGCAACGCCATGCCAGGCCTGCACCACCGGGCACCGGGTCCGGTGGCGGCGGCCCTGCTGCGCGGCACCGTGGCCCTTGGCCTGATCGCCGACGGCGTGCACGTGGCCCCCTCCCTGGCGGTGCTGCTGCAACGGCTGGCACCCAGGCAGCTGGTGATCGTCAGCGACGCCCTGGCCCCCTACGGCCTGGCGGAGGGGAGCCACCGCTGGGATGAGCGGGTGCTGCTGGTGGAAAACGGCAGTTGCCGGCTGGAGGACGGCACCCTGGCCGGGGTAACCCTGCCCCTGCTGGAGGGGGTGGCGCGGCTGGCCCGCTGGGGTGGCCGGCCCGCCGCGGCCATCGCCGCCGCCACCGTCACGCCGCGGCGGGTGCTGGGGGACGGGCGGCCGCTGGAGGAGCTGCTGCTGGGCCGGCGGCTGGAGGCGTGCCTGCGCTGGCGAGAGGGGCAGGAGGGGCTGGAGTGGCGGCGGGCCAGCCGCCACCAGCCTTAAACTGCAAATTCTTCGATCAGATCACAGGATTTGCACGTGTGGATCGAACGCACGCTCACGCCCCGCTTGCTGCGGCTGGCCTCCAGCCGCCCCGTCGTCGTCCTCACCGGCGCCCGCCAGACCGGCAAGACCGCCCTGTTGCGGCGGGCCTTCCCCAACCATCGCTACATCAGCCTCGATCTCCCCAGTGAGGCCGCCCAGGCCGAGCAGGATCCGGCCGCTTTCCTGGCCCGCCATCCGGCTCCCCTGATCGTCGATGAGGTGCAGTACGCCCCTGCCCTCTTCCGCCACCTCAAACAGGCGGTGGACGCGGATCGGGGGGCCTGCGGCCGCTTCCTGCTCAGTGGCTCCCAGCCCTTCACGCTCATGCGGGGGGTGGGCGAAAGCCTGGCCGGCCGCGCCGCCATCCTGGAACTCGGCGGCCTCAGCTCCGCCGAGATCCGGACGGTCGATCCCCACCCCTCCCCCGAATCCCTGCTGCTGCGGGGTGGCTTCCCCGAGCTGCACGCCAACCCGGCGATCGATGCCAGCAACTACATGGCGTCCTATGTGGCCACCTACCTGGAGCGCGACCTGCGCAGCCTGCTGCCGGTGAACAACCTGCGCGACTTCGAGCGCTTTCTGCGGGCCTGCGCCCTGCGCTCCGGCCAGCTGCTCAATCGGGCGGAGCTGGCCCGGGATGTGGGCATCAGCGGCTCCACCGCGGGGATCTGGTTGTCGCTGCTGGAGCGCAGCGGCCAGGTGTTCCTGCTGGAACCCTGGTTTGCCAACGCCACCCGGGCCCTGAGCAAGAGTCCCAAGCTCTATCTGGCCGACAGCGGCCTGCTGGCCTTCCTGGTGGGCATCGCCTCGGCGGCGGAGCTGCGCGCTTCCCCGCTGATCGGGGCGCTGTGGGAATCGTGGCTGGTGCAGGACCTGCAGCGCCAGCGGCTCGCCAGCGGCAGCGGCGCCAGCCTGCACTTCTGGCGCGACCGCAACCGGGAGGTGGACCTGCTGCTGCACCGGGCCGGTCGCTTCCGCCTGGCGGATGTGAAGTGGAGCCCGACCCCGGAAGCTCGGGCGGCCCAGCCCCTGCGCAAGGTGCGCGATCTGCTGCCGCCCGGGAGCGTGGAGGGCTGTGCGTTGTTCTGCCGCACCGCCAACCGCTGGTGCCTGGGGGGGGCGGCGGACGGGCCGGTGGAGGTGGTGCCCGCCCTGGAGGCCGCCGCCTGGCTCGGTCTCACCCCTCCCTAGGATCCGCCCCGCCGGCTTCCGTTTCCATGACCTCCGCCCCCCAGGCCCGCCCCGACGCCGCCGCCAGCCCGGCCGACGCCAAGGCCGCCGAGAAGGTGGAGGTGAAGGACTACTTCGAGACCACGGGCTTCGAGCGCTGGAACCGCATCTACAGCGACAGCGACGAGGTCAACAACGTCCAGCGCAACATCCGGATCGGCCATCAGAAAACGGTGGATGAGGTGCTGGTGTGGGTGCAAGAGCAGGGCGAGCTGGCCACCCGCAGCTTCTGCGACGCCGGCTGCGGCGTGGGCAGCCTGGCGATCCCCCTGGCCCTGGCCGGCGCCGGCTCGGTGGCGGCCAGCGACCTCTCTGAGGCGATGGTGGAGGAGGCCCGCCGCCGGGCGGCGGCGGCGGGGCTGGCGGCGGAGCGCCTGCACTTCAGCGCCTCCGATCTGGAAAGCCTGCAGGGCCGCTACGACACCGTGATCTGCCTGGATGTGTTCATCCACTACCCGCAGGCGGCGGCCGAGGAGATGGTGCGCCACCTGGCGGGGCTGGCGGAGCGCCGCCTGATCGTCAGCTTCGCCCCCTACACCCCCCTGCTGGCGCTGCTCAAGGGCATCGGCCAGCTCTTCCCCGGCCCCAGCCGCACCACCCGCGCCTACACCCTGCGGGAGGAGGGGATCGTGAAGGCCGCCGCCGCCGCCGGCTTCCAGCCGGTGCGCCGCAGCCTCAACCAGGCCCCCTTCTACTTCTCCCGCCTGATCGCCTTCGAGCGTGGCTGAAGCCCCCGCCCCAGGCCCGCGGCAGCGACTGGCGTTCCTCGGCCTCGGCGCCCTGGGCGCGCCGATGGCCGCCAATCTGCTGGCGGCGGGCTTCCCACTCACCGTGCACAACCGCGACCGCACCCGGGAAAAGCCGCTGCGGGCCCTCGGGGCCGCCAGCGCCGCCAGCCCCGCCGCCGCCGCGCGGGCGGCCGGGATCCTCTGCCTCTGCCTCAGCGATGACGCCGCCGTGCGCGCCGTGCTGCTGGAGGGTGCCGAGGCCGCGATCGCGGGCCTGGCCCCCGGTTCCCTGGTGGTCGACTTCTCCACCATCGCCCCGGCCACCAGCGAAGCCCTGGCCGCCCAGCTGGCGGAGCGGGGCGTGGCCTACCTCGACGCGCCGGTGACCGGCGGCACCGAGGGGGCCCGCGCCGGCACCCTCTCGGTGCTGGTGGGCGGCGCCGCCGCGGATCTGGAGCGGGCCCGGCCCCTGCTGGCGGTGGTGGGCGGGCGCATCAGCCACTTCGGACCGGTGGGGGCCGGCCAGCGGGTGAAGGCGGTGAACCAGGTGCTGGTGGCGGGCAGCTACGCAGCGGTGGCCGAAGCCCTGGCCCTGGGCCGCCGCCTCGGCCTGCCGATGGTGGAGGTGTGCGCGGCGCTGCGGGAGGGGGCCGCCGATTCCTGGGCGCTGCGCCATCGGGCCGAGGGGATGCTCGCCGGCCATTTCCCCCTGGGCTTCCGCCTCGCCCTGCACCACAAAGACCTCCTGATCGCCCTGGAGGCCGCCGCCGCCACCGGCCTCTCCCTGCCGGTGAGCGAGCGGGTGGCGGCGATGGAGGCGGAGTTGATGGCCGCCGGCTTCGGCGACGACGACGTATCGGCCCTGGCCCGCTGGTTTGGGCCGCCGCCGTTGGCCGCCCCGACCGCCAGCGCCGAGACCGCCAGAGCTTCCGCCGCCTGGGATCAGCGCTACCGCGACGGCCAGGACGGCTGGGAGCTGGGGGGGCCGGCACCACCGCTGGCCGCATTCCTGCGGGAGGATCCGCGCCGGCCGCTGCCGCCGGGGCGGGTGCTGGTGCCGGGCTGCGGGCGGGGCCATGAGGCGGCCCTGCTGGCGGAGCTGGGCTTCGGGGCGATCGGCCTGGATCTCAGCGGCGAAGCCCTGCGGGAGGCGCGCCGCCTGCACGGCCCCGACCGGCCGGCGCTGCGCTGGCTGCAAGCCGATCTGCTCGATCCCGCGGCCCTGGCCGCCGCCGGCCTGGCGGACGGCAGCCTGCAGGGGGTGGTGGAGCACACCTGCTTCTGCGCCATCGATCCAACCCGCCGGCCCGACTACCTGCGGGCCGTGACCCGGCTGCTGGCCCCCGGCGGCTGGCTGCTGGGGCTGTTCTGGTGCCACGGCCGTCCCGGCGGCCCGCCCTTCGGCAGCGACCCCCAGGAGCTGGAACGCCAGCTGCGCGGCGCTGGCCTGGAGCCCCTGCAGTGGGAACCGGCCCAGGGCTCCACAGCGGAGCGCCACGACGAATGGCTGGGCCTCTGGCGGCGGCCCAACATCTGAGAAGAAGGGAAGCTCGCCCCTGGTCGGGACCCATCAGGCGCAGCAGTGCGGAACAGAGGCAGGCGGCCATCGCCGCAGTCGTTGCCCCCCACTTCAGCTGGGGGGGGCCTGCAGGCGCAGGTGTCCGCCATCCGGCCGGGTGAGCTCCAGCCGCCAGGCCTGGAGGACATAGCCCCCGTCGCCCGGCAGGGCCTCCGCCCGCGCCGCGCCCCCCGGGCGGTACAAGGGATCACCCAGGAGCGGCGCCCCGGCGGCGGCGGCGTGGATGCGGATCTGGTGGGGCCGGCCGCTGGCGATCGCCACCTGCACCAGATCGGCCCTGGGTTGGCGCTCCACCAGGGTGAGGGTGCTGCGGGCGGCCAGGTCGCCGGGGCCGGGGTCGTGGGCGGCGCACCAGATCCAGCCCAGCCGCGGGTGGGGTCGCCGGCCGATCGGCACCGCGATCACCAGCTCCTGCCCCGGCGAGAGGGCCAGCGCTCCGGGCTCCAGCAGGGCGCGATAGAGCTTGCGGCATCCGCTCCGCTCCTGGTCTTCGCCACCCGCTGGCGCCGCCGCCGTGCTCTCCCGCAACCGCGCGCTCAGCCAGGCCCGGGTGGTGGGCTGGCGGGCGCAGACCAGCAGCCCGGAGGTGAAACGCCCCAGCCGGTGCACGGGCCGGGGCACGCCGGCGGGATCCTGCGCGTGGCGGCGCTCCAGCAGCCGCAGAACGGTGTGCTCCAGGAAACCGCCGGCGGGCAGCACCGGCAGCCCCGCCGGTTTATCGATCACCAGCAGATCACCGTCGTCGTGGACCACGGCCCAGGCCGCCGGCACCGCCTCCTCCCGCCAGGGGGGCCGGTGCCAGGCGAGCCGATCGCCCGCCGCCAGGGGCGGATCGTCGTGCAGCGGCCGGCCATTGCGCTCGATCTCCCCGGCCGCCAGGCGGGTTTTCCAGAGGCTCTGATCGCTGTGGCGGTGGCGGGCGGCGTAGAAGGCGCTGACGCTCAGGCCCGCCTCCCGGGGGGCGACCCGGTCGCGGTAGGTCCAGCCGGCGTTGGCGGCGGCGGGCCGCCAGCCCTCACTCCACGAGGCCGTGTTCGAGGGCATAGCGCACCAGTTCGGTGCGGCTGGCGGTGCCGGTCTTGATGAACAGCCGGCTCACGTACTTCTCGACGTTGCGGATCGAGGTTTCCAGCCGCCGAGCGATCTCCTTATTCATCATCCCCTCCGCCACCAGCTGCAGCACACTGGCCTCCCGGGGGGTGAAGTCAAGCTGGATGTCGGGGGCCACCTTGCGCACCCCGGCGCTCGCCCCGCCGCCGCCGCCCGTGCCGAGCATCGAGCGGATCTCGGTGATCTGGCGGGCCATGGCGCCGATGTCGGCGTCGGCGTAGCGGGCGGCCTCCGTCAGCAGCCGCTCTTGGCGGCGCACCACGTTGTGGACGCGGGCGACCAGCTCGTCGGGGTCGAAGGGTTTGGGGATGTAGTCGTCGGCGCCGGCCTGGAAGCCGGCGATGCGGTCAGCGGTCATCCCCTTGGCGGTGAGGAAGATCACCGGCGTGCCGCCGAGGCGCTCATCGGCGCGCAGGCGCTTGAGCAGGCCGTAGCCGTCGCAGCGGGGCATCATCACGTCGGTGATGACCACATCGGGATGGAGCAGCTGGGCCTGGCTCCAGCCCTCCTCGCCGTCGTTGGCGGTGCTCACCTCGAAGCCAACGTCTTCCAGGTAGGCCTTCACCGCCGTGCGCAGCCCCGGCTCGTCGTCGACGAGCAGCAGGCGCACGGGGGGCTTGGGGGCCTCCTCCTCAGGCGGGATGTCGGCCGGGGAGGGGACGGGGTCGACGGCGGATCCGGCGCGGTCCCCGGGGGCGGAGGGGTTGGACATGGCGGAAATCTAGGTCTGCAGGGTCGATTCGATCAGGGGGCCGGCAGGATCTGTTCCCGTTCCGGCAGGCGGCCATCGAAGCCCAGCCGGCGCGCCTCCGGGGCCAGGCTGGCGGGATCGCGGCCGACCAGCGACGGCTGGCAGACGGCCCACCAGATCTGGTGATCCAGGCGATTGGCCGGGGTGATCGGCCCGCCGGGGTTGAGCTCGCGCACGATCAGCGCCCGGCCGCGGCCGGTGATCCGCAGCGGCGCCCCCGGCGGACAGCCCACCTTGTCGGTGGAGACGGTGACCCGGTCGCGCAGCTCCTGCCACAGCTGCACCCGCCAGAGGCCCGCCTGGGCGGGATCGGGCACGGCCCCGTACACCCCCACCGCCCGCAGGCCGTCGGGTCCGAGACGCTCCTCCAGCAGCACGAAGCCCGGCGGCCGCAGCGGCCGGCCCTCCGGGGTGAGCCCCGGCATGCCCTGGCTGCCGACCGGCGCCATCGGGGCGGCGGCCCCGAGCAGGGCCAGCAACAGCAGGACGCGCGGGCGCGGAAGCGTGATCAGCATGGGACCATGCTCGCCTACCTCGACCACCACGCCACCACCCCCTGCGACCCGCGCGTGCTGGCGGCAATGGCGCCCTGGTGGCAGGGGTGTTTCGCCAATCCCTCCAGCCGCCTCTACCGGCCGGCGCTGGAGGCCGCCGCCGCGGTGGAGCGGGCCCGCGAGACCCTGGTGGCTGGCCTGGGCCTGGCCGACGCCGACGGGGTGGTGTTCACCAGCGGCGCCACCGAGGCCAACAACCTGGCCCTGCGCGGCGTGGCGGAGGCGGCCCTGGAGCGGGGTGAACCGCGGCGGCGGCTGATCAGCCTGGCCACGGAGCACCGGGCGGTGCTCGAACCGCTGCGCTGGCTGGAGCGGCACGGCTTCCCCCTCACCGTCCTCCCGGTGGAGCCCGATGGGCTGCTGGCCCCGGACACCCTGGAGCAGGCCCTCGGCGACGACACCCTGCTGGTGTCGGTGATGGCCGCCAACAACGAGATCGGCGTGCTGCAGCCCCTCGCGGCGATCGCGGCCCTCTGCCGGGAACGGGGGGCCCTGTTCCATTGCGATGCCGCCCAGGCGGTGGGCCATGTGCCGCTCGACCCAGCGGCGTGGGGCATCGACCTGCTGAGCCTCAGCGGCCACAAGCTCTACGGCCCCAAGGGGATCGGGGCCCTGTGGCGGCGCCCCGGCGTGGCCCTGGCGGCCCAGCAGCTGGGCGGCGGCCAGGAGGGGGGCCTGCGGGGCGGCACCCTGCCGGTGCCCCTGATCGTCGGGCTGGCGAGAGCGCTGGAGCTGGCCCTGGCCGACCGCCAGGAGCGCGCCAGCCGGCTGGGGGCGCTGCGCGACCAGCTGCTGGCAGCCCTGCAGGCCCTAGGGGGCGTGCGGGTGAACGGCAGCCTGGGGGCCCGGCTGCCCCACAACCTCAACGTCACCGTGGCGGGGGTGGAGGGGGGCCGGCTGCACCGGGAGTTGCGGCGCAGCCTGGCGGTGAGCAGCGGATCGGCCTGCAGCCAGGGCAGCCCTTCGCATGTGCTGGCGGCCCTGGGGCGCAACCGCGCCGAGGCGGCCGCCTCGATCCGCTTCGGG
>JBILEP010000391.1:0-7980 GCA_044352045.1 Cyanobium sp.
GGGCTTCGAGCACAAGCACCGCCAGGCCATGGCGGGCGGCGAGGGCACCAGCGCACAGCCCACCCAGGCCGCTGCCGATCACGATCAGATCCGGAGCGGCGTCGCCCTTCAGATCCGGCACCGCCCCTCCCGCTCAGCGCAGAGCTGATCGAGGCCAGGCCGGCGGGTGAGGCGCAGGCGCTCGACAGCCCAGAGGCGGTAGAGGGCGTCGGCCAGGGGGCCGAGCAGGGGCCAGCGGGTGGGGGCATAGAGCCATCCCAGTCCGATCAGGGCATAGGCGCGGCGGAACACCGCCACATCCCGCAGCACGGCGCCGTCGTCAGCCAGGGCGTGGATGCGGCCCATCGCCGCCCGGTAATGGATGCCGCCCCAGGCGTCGGGGGAGTACCCGGGGTCGTCGATGTCGACGAAGGCAAGCTGGGGTTGATCGGCGTTGCGGGCGCGGTCGCGGCGTTCCAGGAAGCGCACCTCGCGCAGGCAGAGGGAGCAGCCACCGTCGTAAAGGATCGTGAGCGCGGCGGGTCGGGGCTGGGCCAAGGGGAGGGGCCGGGCGGCCGGCGGTTGCTGCGACGGCGTGATGCTAGGGAGAGTGCCGACCGTCCGCTGATGCTCCAGCAACACCTCCGCCAGCTCACCCTCAGGAGCGGCGGCGAGGGCTTCACCGACATCACCGCCGCGCTGAACCGGGAGATCGCCGCCAGCGGCCTGAACACCGGCCTCGCCGTGATCGCCTGCCTGCACACCAGCTGCAGCCTGACGGTGAACGAGAACGCCGACCCGCGGGTGCTGGAGGACCTGGCGGCCTTCCTGCGGGCGCTGGTGCCCCAGGAGGGGGTGAAACCCCTCAGCGGCCGGGGCGAGCTGCGCCGCTGGGTGCATGACGACGAGGGGCCGGACGACATGCCCGCCCACATCCGCACGGCGCTCACCTGCACGAGTCTGAGCCTGTCGTTCCAGGGGGGCCGGCTGCTGCTGGGCACCTGGCAAGCCATCTACCTTTGGGAGCACCGCGCCGAAGGCCAGCAACGACGGCTGACAATCCACTTGATCGGTCAATGATTGCAGGGCTGGTACTGGTGGCGGCGCGCCGGACACCCACCGTGGCATTGGCTGCAGAAGCTGCTGATCTCCGTTCTGCTCTGGCTATTCGTCTGGCAGTTGCTACCCGCCGAGCGCAAGTTGGACGTCCTTGCCCTGGTGGCGCCGCCGCTCCTCGATGCCGTGGTTGACCTCCTGCGCTACATACAACGCTGACCTCCCCCAGTCCGCCGCCATGGCCGCCCAGCCCCTCACCCCCACCCAGATCAACGAGCTGGCCAGCGCCCTGCCCACCTGGGGGCTGGTGGAGGGCAAGCTGCAGCGCCAGTTTCGCTTCGCCGATTTCTCCGAGGCCTTCGGCTTCATGAGCCGTGTGGCCCTGGCCGCCGAAGCGCTCGGCCATCACCCGGAGTGGAGCAACGTCTGGAATCGGGTGACAATCGCCCTCACCACCCACGACACCGGCGGACTCTCGGATCTGGATGTGGCGCTGGCGCGGCGGATTGATGGGATTGCCGGGGGCTCTGTTTAGGTTTGGGCTGGTTTGCTCAGCCCAAACAAGGCGGTGCGATGGGCTCTTGGCTGGCCAGGATTGTGGAGATCTCGCAGTCGGAAGCCAGCGAAGAAGCGCAATCGCAAGCCATGGCTCCCAATGGGAGGGATAGGGGAGGAGTGACACGGCAAACAAACAGCCACAAAATCTCTAGGGGCCCAGCCACAGCGAAGCAAGAGCATGTGGACATGTTCGTGGCCAGGATCTCCCCAGGCCTGTCGTAACCTTCACCTGGGTCCTGGCGGGCATCATTGGCCAGCGGAACAGCAGGAGTGGGCGGCTGTAGGAGCACTAATAGGGCAAAAATCAGTCTTGGGAAAAGTATGGGCATGTTGGCAGTAGATCTCGGCAACGTCATGCTTGCGGCAAGGGGGTCCTCCTTCCATGACCAAGCTGGCCTTTGATTGCCACTGCTGGCGCAGAATTATCGTTAATGCCCCCTTGGAGCGGCGGAACAGGCATAACAGCTCTCCTGGACTTCTCGACCAGGGATAGACTCCGCTGGCAAACTGAAGAGCTCTCAAGCTGGCGAGTGCCGGGCATTCGCCACTGTGCACCACGCCACTGACTAGAGGACGCGATCCCTTCAGCGGCAGGGCGCTTTCATGATGGAATGGCAAGCTCTCAACATGAAGAACGACGGAACAACTCTCAGTCAAATTCGCCTCAAGCCAATGAGGGGCTGAAATGATGAGGAGGCGCCATCGGAATATCTGGCTTGGCAAGAAAGCTATTCCAAGTTCAGCCATCTTGCGTCGTGATAACTTAATGAAGTCGAAAGCAGGCTGAGCATTATCAGTTGCGTCGATGAAGACAGTGCACTTGCCCAGTGGCTGCATAGCTTTGGCAACCTTCTGCAGGCCAGACAGATTTTAAAAGCCAATCAAGAGATTCGCCCAGAGCTGCCACAGTCAATCCATGATCTTACAGATCTGCTGGATAGTTTTGCAATACACGCAATGGATTCAGTCACGCCATTCAAGGCCCTGGCGTCAAAGTTTCAACAGATAATGAGTGCGCTTGTTTACAGTTAGATCCAGGCGTTAAAGCGGCTCTGATGGCGGGAGATTTTGGAGACGGAGATGAGCATTGTACGCAATGGGGCTACGGCAGAATCAAAAAAGCTCGCTTGCGCGATTATGCAAGCAGTCCTGGCGATATCTCCAGTCTTTCAGAAGCCATCACAGCCTTGACGGAGCAGACGTCATCATCATTCACAAATTGGCTCACCATCAGGCACACCCGCGTGAGGCCGCGCTCCTTGAGGGAGTCGTAGGCCTTGCCTACTGCGCAGAAGTTGAACTCGCTCCAGAAACCCTCGCTTTCGCTGTCACCCAACTTGAGACCGAGCAGCTCCCGGCGACCATCGGCGTTGACACCCATGGCGACAACCACAGCTCTGGAACACACCTGCAGCGGCCGCCTCAGGAAGGCCTGCACCGGCTGGTCGATCTCCTGGCATAGGCGACTTACCTGCGACTTGGAGATGCCGCTCTGGGACCGGCACGCTGGCCTGCGGCCAGGTAGGTGGGTAGAGACCCCGCCGATGCAGGCCTCCATGAACTACTGCGTAGAGGGCCTGATCGACCCGGCGGCGGGGCTCAAGGATCGAGGGCAGGACCTCCGGATCGCAGTTTGGGGATTCAGGAGCTCCGGGTTCCCCACCTGGGTGGTGAGGGTGCGGCATCATCGGGTCTGGACATGGTTCGTCTGGTTGAGGTGGTACTCATACCAGGGAAACGGGCCTGCCCACCCATGACAACGCGAGCGGCTGGGCCGGGGTAGGGATGCCGGGGGAAAAACACCACTGGGTGGAACGCCAGCCGAGTTCGAGGGGTTGATCCGGTCCATCAGGGCCAGCCGCAGGGGAGGAAATCAATCCCAAAGAATGGCCAACCATCAAGCTTGCGGATGGCATGTACGCGGCTCGAAGACCATGGGCTGAATCATTCCAACCTCTCCAACATAGCCGGGATGACTAGCTTAGCAGTCATAAACAGCTTGATGAACTCATTTGAGACTGATTAAGGCCTCGGACAGCTGAGGCCATGGAGCGAGGGATGGACTGCAAACTTTCCGTAACAACATTGACGCACTGGATTGCCCGGACTAGCATTATTTACAAATGGGATGAAAGTTATGGCAAGCCAACAGTTGCTTTTGCACTCCACCTCTAGTGCAATGCAGAACTATGTCGTGGCCAAGCCGGTCCACAGCGGCTCGGAGTTTGTGGCGTTTTCTGGCACTAGGGGCGAGGTTGAGCTTGCCTCTGTTGGCAATGATGGGCAAGTTTACTATGGCGTCCGGGAGCAAGGGGCGACAGGCTGGAGTGCCCGTCCCCTTGGGCCTGCTGGTGTTTCGGCGAACGCCCCGGTGGTGGCGTTGACCGCTGACGGACTGGGAGATGGGCGGGTGATCATCGTCGCCGCCCTAACCGATGGCACCCTGTTCTGGGCGCTGGGCAGCGCGGAGCAACCGATCTGGGAGCAGGGCAACGCAGATCAGCCGGCACTCGTGCCCCTGGATCTTGCTGGGGCTCCCAAGATGCCGTGGGCGGCACTGCAAGTGAAATTTTATGAGGATGGCAGTGCTTCCCTGCTGATTCTCGCTGGTACCGGCGGAGGGGACCCGGGGATCTGGCTCTACCAGGCTGCAAACCAGTCCTGGATTTATCAAGGCGATACGCCCTTATCAAGCATGGTGAGTTACACCGGCGATGTTGCTGCCTGCCGCCTGCAATCAGAGTTTTGGAACTACGTGGACTACTATATAAGCTATTGTAATCCCACGGATACTCGGCCTCGGGTCGAGTTTTTGCGCATCAACTCCCTTGGGGATTCCACTTTTTCCCTACTAAAAGATACAACCAATGACAACAAAGTCGTCTACTTCCAGCGGATTGCTGTCGTGGTGCTCCAGAGCTACCCCTCAAGTCCAGACGTCCCCAAGTCGCTTCCTTTCGGTGCTACCGCGAGCGGGGAGATCTACAGGCAGGACCACGACAAGTCATCCGATGCGTCTGGTCTCCGCTGGAAGTTCATTGCCGAGACGGGTGGCACCGTTGCGCAAATCGTGGCATTTGAGAATGCGCAGAGGCTTGCTCATCTCTTCGTCCTTATGGCCGACGGCCAGGTCATGGTGCTCCAGGAGTTGAGCTTTGGCGGGGAATGGACCCAGCCTGTCCCCGTGACGAAAGGAGTCACGCGAATTGCCGGTGCTTTGCGCGGCGACGGCTCGCCGATCGGCTTCGCCTTGACAGGCACCGGAAAGCTCGTGCAGTGGTTCCAGCAGGAGGACACGACCGACTGGCTCACCCAGCCGGTAGCCCTTGAGGGCCTGGAGGAGAACGTCGCCGAAGTGTGGTCCTACTCCACCGAGCTGGTGCCGTTGGATGCGCGGGGAACGCGACGGCCGGAGGCCAAGGTGCGCCTCTGGGCGAGCGGCATCACTCCCATCGTTGTCAATGGCAACGGCGCACTGCTCTCGCCGACCGAGTCAGTGGATATCACCGCCGACGGCTTCGGTCTCGTCAACCTCGTCTACGTGGCCACGGATCTGGGCAGCCCCGTGCTGCGGGTCTGGCATGACGGCATGCCGGAGGGCGAAACCGTGGAGATGCAGATGAACCACGAGATGCAGAACCGTCTGGAGGCCCTCACCGGGGATCGTCTTCTCGACTTGAAACTGCACGACGGCTCGCCCTTGCTCACCGGTGATGCGGCCACAAAGGAGACAGCCGACAGTGTGGCGGAGGCGGTGAACCTTTGCATGTCGCTGGCCCGGCCGCCGTTGCCAAACGACAGCAGCGCCCGTGTGCAAGATCCGCCCTCCCAGAGGTCGCCATCGGCGCGAGCCTCGACAGCAGAGCCGTTCTTCCTGCATCGCATCGACCCCAGCCGGGTCAGCGAACAACATTGGCTGCTCCGGGTGAAGGGTGGAACGGTCACCTTCCAGCGCCTCACGCGCGCGCAAGCGATTGAGCGGATGCAGACGATGGCCACGGCGACCGCTTCGCTCGGTCTGCCCTCCTGGGGAGACATGAAGGGCTTCTTCCGGAGCACCGGCACCGCAGTGACGGAGGTGTTCGTCTCGACGATTCTTGACGCGTCGGACCAGTTGGTTCAGGAAATCTACTCGCAAATTACCTTCGTCGTGAATGGTGTCAAGAAGATCTACCAAGCCACCGTAGACCTGGTGGAGCAGGCCTTCGATCTCGCCGAGATCGTTTTCTGGACGGTGGGCACCAAAGTGTCTGCGCTCCTCGACGCACTCTCCTTCGTGTTTGACTGGGACGATATCCTCCGCACCCAACAGGGTGTGAGCTGGGCGTTTAGCCAAACGTTGCTCTTCATCAAGTCGCTGACCCAGGACGCGGCGGAGGGCACCCTCTCCCAGCTTGAATCATTGCGCGGTTTTCTCAAGAGTCGACTCGAGGCAGCGGAGCAGAGCGAATTCGCGGGCAAAACTCTGCAGGAGCTTCTGGGGCTCACCCCGGAGGGAAGCGTCGACCTCTCGAAGGAGATTGTCGACGGCGGGGCTCACAACATCATCTTCACAGGCTTCGTGGATCATGCCAACGGCTCCACCATCCCGCCGCTGAGCCCCGGCGGACTCAGTGACGCCCAACTCCAATCCCTGGCGAAGGCGAACGCCAGTACGGTTTTGCTCTGTGAAAAGCTCAGAGGTTCCGGCATTGGCGCGCAAGCTCTCCAGCTATTGCAGCCCTGTATGGATGATCCTAAAAAGGTGCTCGATCTCACCATCGGCGATCTCCTTCAGCTGTTGACGTTGGCCCTGGATGCAACGTTTGATCTCGTGGAAGGTCTTGTCGAGGCTTTCTTTGCGACGATTGCTGCATTCATCGAGAACATCCACGAATTCCTCACGGCTCCCTGGGACATCCCTCTCATCACCCCGCTCTATAACTTCATCACCAAGCAGCCGCCTGGAGCCGAGAGCAACCTGACTGTTCTCGACGTTTTCAGCCTCATGCTGGCGGTGCCGTCCACTCCGGCCGCGAAACTAATCACCGGCCAAGCGCCATTTCCAGACGACGACGCCCTTGCCGAATTCGAAAGCGCCTACACGGTCGACTCCTTACGAGCTAACGCAGGTCTCTCCTCACTCTCGGGAGCAGCATTAGAGGCAAGGGTTAATCAGGAGATATACCAAAAAAGTGCCGTATTCTGCACGACTGTTCGCGCCGCAGCGCTATTTATCGGAGGAGTGTTTAACATCTATAACGATGGCAAAGCGCTCCTGAAGCAGTTGGAGCCGATGGACCAAGAGTCATTCACACTCATAGGGGAGGGCATGAGCCCCGACCCGTCCAACCTCGACACACTTACCGCCTTGGGTTCAGCATTGATGGGTGCCGTTGTGTGGGCTACCCAGACTCCCTGGCTGATTTATTCTAATGCTGGTAACTTTGACACCTCTACGGGGTCCGGGAAGGGAAACTGCATGTGGGTGGGTCGCAGCTTCATCGTCACGAGTCGCATTTTTCTTGCGATCGCGACCAGTCGCACCGATACTCAGGTGTATAGAATCGGTCCATGGCTTGCGTCAGGTTTGGGCTTCGCCAATCTTGTGCTCACCGGCATGGAGTGCTATCAGCGAGACGCGACCATCACCGATTGGACTTCTCGGTGTCTTCCCCCTTTCGCAGAGATGATGCGGTTTGGACTTGATGATCAGGTCGCAACCGGTACCGAGTTGGTCTCCGTGGTCTTGGTGATCTTACTAGATACTGCGGTAATTTCCTACACTGGGGCGCTTACCATCAGTGTCGCTTATTCTATCCACAATAGTTGAAAATCTCAGCAGCAAGATTCGATCTTGTCTTGGGTGCGAATCCGGCTCTACTGCAGCAATTACACCTGTAGGCGAAAAACCTGCTACCTCTCATGCATCCCTCTAGGTATCTTCCGCTAGCCAGGCCTCGCCTCTAGGGCGAAGAAGAAGATCTCAACGCTTCAATGTCTTGCAGCTCATGCTCCGAGAGTTCGAGGGGTTGATCCTGCTCACCAGGGCCAGCTGAAGGGGAAGAAACCGATGCTGAAGGATGGCCAACCATCAAGCTTTCGTAGTGGCGTAAACGCGTTTCGCAGACCATGCACTGAATCGCTCAAATGCTTCCCAACCTAGCCCAGCCGCAGGATCGTCAAGGCAGTCCGTCATCAGGTAACTGCGAAGCCTGGTTGAGAAGCATGCCAGCATGCCGATGCGGTCGCCTTTGCAGCGGCCATTGCCACGGTTAGCAGGCTGCGCCCTGAAGAGCCTCGTCGATCCCGTGGCTGCCCAGATGATGATGCCCCTTTCACAGTGGTTACGCGAGTTTACGGTTGAGTGGGGAGAGTTTTGCGACAGCCCCGAATCAGCCCGCTATC
>JBILEP010000111.1:0-6728 GCA_044352045.1 Cyanobium sp.
CCAGCCGCTGGGCCGCCGATCTCTGCCTGAGCAGCGGCGAAGGCTGCCTCTGGCTGCTCCGCCATCGCCTCGGCGCCGCTCCAGCAGCCCTGGCCGTGCTGGCGCTTCTCCCCGCCAGTGCCCTGCTCCTTCCCCGCCCGTATCGCCCGGGCCTGCGCCCGCTGGTCGGACTGGCAAATGCGCTGGTGGCCCTGCAGGTGGCCCTCGGGGTCGCCACCCTGCGCCTCCAGCTCAGCCAGCCCGCCCTCACCGTCGCCCACCAACTCACCGCCGCGCTGCTGATCGCCTGCCTCGCCGCCCTCTGGGGCCGCAGCCTGCCGGTGGTCAGTGGTGCCATCCCTTCCCACCGCCTGGAGCCGATCGATGGTTAGCGCCACCCCTGGGATCACCCCCGCCGTCACCATCCCCCGCAGCCCCTCCCTGCGGCCCTCCATCCGGCTCCCCGCCTGGCTGGAAGTGGCCAAGCCACGGCTGATCCCCCTGCTGCTCGCCACCACCCTGGGGGGCATGGCCCTCACCAGCGACTGGCCCCCCACCCCGCTGCGCCTGACAGCCACCCTGGTGGGCGGGGCGATGGCCTCCGCCGCCGCCGGGGTTCTCAACTGTCTCTGGGAGGAGGAGCTCGACGGCCGCATGCAGCGCACCAGCCGCCGGGCCCTGCCCTCCGGCCGCCTGGCCCGGCAGCGGGCCTTCCAGCTGGCGATCGCCCTCACCGCCGGGTCCGTGGCGGTGCTCGTGCTGGGCGTCAACTGCCTGGCAGCCGCCCTCGCCCTGCTCGGGCTGTGCAGCTACGTGCTGCTCTACACGGCCCTGCTCAAGCCGCGCACCACCCAGAACATCGTGATCGGCGGCGTGGCCGGTGCCATCCCGCCTCTGGTGGGTGCAGCCGCCGTCAGCGGCCAGCTCGGCTGGGGCGGCTGGTGGCTGTTCAGCCTGGTGATGGTCTGGACCCCCGCCCACTTCTGGGCCCTGGCCCTGCTGCTGCGGGACGACTACCGCTCGGTGGGGATCCCGATGCTGCCGGCGGTGCGCGGCCCGGCGGTCACGGTGCGGGCCATCCGCTCCTATAGCTGGCTCACTGTGGTGCTCAGCGCCCTCGGCTGCCTTGCCCTGCCCAGCGGCGGCTGGTTCTACGGCCTGCTGGTGCTTCCCTTCAACGCCCGCCTGCTGCAGCTCAGCGAGCGGCTGCTGGAGCACCCCGACGACCCGGCCGGGGCCCGCGGCCTGTTCCGCTGGTCGATCCTTTACCTCTTTGGCATCTGCCTGCTCCTCCTGCTCGCCCGCACCCCCCAGGCCACCTCCCTCGACGTGCCGGCGCTGCTGGCGGCTATCCCCCTCCGCCCGGCCGGGGGCGCTGCCTAGATTGCCTCTCCATTGAGCGTCAAGGGAGTGGTTCCGGCTTGATCGAGCTGCAGCACGTCAGCAAGCGCTATGGGGATGGCCGCAAGGCCATCCCCATCCAGGCCCTCGACGACCTCTGCCTGAGCGTGCCAGCGGGCTGCCTGTACGGCCTGCTGGGCCCGAACGGCGCTGGCAAGACCACGGCCCTGCGCATCCTCTGCACCCTGCTGGCTCCGGACAGCGGCACGGTGCGGCTGGCCGGCGTCGATGCCCTGGCCGATCCTCGCTCCGCCCGCCGCCTGCTCGGCTACGTGGCCCAGGAGGTGGCGATCGACAAGATCCTCACCGGCCGGGAGCTGCTGCAACTTCAAGGCGATCTCTATCATCTGCGCCCCGCCGAGCGGGACGGCCGCATCGGCGAGCTGATCGAGCTGCTGGGCATGCAGGCGTGGATCGATCGCCGTTGCGGCACCTACTCCGGCGGCATGCGCCGCCGCCTCGACCTGGCCTCCGGCCTGCTGCACCGGCCCCGGCTGCTGGTGCTCGATGAACCCACCGTCGGCCTTGACCTGGAAAGCCGATCCGCCATCTGGCTGGTGCTGCGCCAGTTGCGTGACCAGGGCACCACCGTGCTGCTCAGCAGCCACTACCTCGAAGAGGTGGACGCCCTGGCGGACCGGCTGGCGATCCTGGAGGGCGGCCGGGTGATCGCCGAGGGCAGCCCCACCGAGCTCAAGGCGGCCCTGGGGGGCGACCGGGTGACCCTGCGGGTGCGCGAATTCAGTGACGAGCAGGAGGCCGCCCGGGTGCGGGAGCTTGTGCTGGCCTGCGATGGCGTGCGCCAGGTGGTGGTGAACCGGGCCCAGGGTTTCTCCCTCAACCTGGTGGTGGAGGACGTCGGCGTGGTCGAGCGGCTGCGGCGCCAGCTAGCCGAGGCCCAGATGCCCGTCTTCGCCCTCGCCCAGAGCCGCCCCAGCCTCGATGACGTCTACCTGCAAGCCACCGGCCGCACCCTGATGGACGCCGAGCTCGCCGTCGCCGGCCAGCGGGATCCCAAGGCCGAGCGCAAGCAGGCGATGCGCTGATCCCCTCCCGACCCCCTCCGCTCCACGCCCCTTTTCGATCCTGCGATGACCAGCGTCACCCCCACCCTCGCGGCCCCCACCCCGGCGGGATCAGGCTCCACGGCCCTGGCGGAGATCCGCCAGGAAACCCTTGCCCTCACCCGACGCCTGTTCGTCCAGCTGGCGCGGCGGCCCTCCACCCTGGTGGCGGGCGTGCTGCAGCCCCTGATCTGGCTGGTGCTGTTCGGGGCCCTGTTCGCCAACGCGCCGGCCGGCCTCCTGCCCAGCGGCATGAGCTACGGCCGCTTCCTCGGGGCCGGCGTGATCGTGTTCACCGCCTTCAGCGGCGCCCTGAACGCCGGCCTGCCGGTGATGTTCGACCGGGAGTTCGGCTTTCTCAACCGCTTGCTGGTGGCCCCGCTGCGCTCCCGCAGCTCGATCGTTCTGGCCTCGGTGTTGTACATCACCAGCCTGAGCCTGATCCAGAGCCTGGCGATCCTGCTCACCGCCGCCCTGCTCGGCTACGGCTGGCCCGGAGCGGCCGGGCTGGTGCTGGTGCTGGTGACCCTGCTGCTGCTCACCTTCGCCGTGACCGCCCTGAGCCTGGGGCTGGCCTTCGCCCTGCCGGGCCACATCGAGCTGATCGCGGTGATCTTCGTCGCCAACCTGCCGCTCCTCTTCGCCAGCACCGCCCTGGCTCCGATTTCCTTCATGCCCCCCTGGCTGGGCTGGCTTGCGAGCCTGAATCCCCTTACCTTCGCGATTGAACCGATCCGCGCCGCCTACGCCGGCCCCTTCCGCCTCGCCGATGTGGTGTTGATCGCCCCCTACGGATCCCTCACCGCCTCCACCTGCCTCGGCATCCTGGCGGCCCTGGCCGTGGGTCTGTTCCTGGCGATCCGCCCCCTGCTGGATCGAAAACTCACCTGAGCCGCCCCACCCTGTGACCGACGACCCCCTCGCCTCCTCCCCCGCGTCCACCCCCTCCTGCGGCCGGCGCCGGGCCGTCGCTCCCCGCCCGGATCTCCGCCTCTGCCTGCTGGAGGCCATCCAGGAGCGGGATGCCGCCCAGGCCAGGCTCCTTGGCCAACGCTGGGTCCATCGCCGCGGCCTGGTGTCTCTAGAGGCCTTCCAGCGCATCACCCTGCGCAGCTTGCATGGGGATGAGGGCTGCCGCTGGCTGCAGGAGCAGCTGGGGCTGGAGCCGCCGCCGGCGTCGGCCGCCGGCGAGTCGCTGCCCTCGGTGGAAAGCGCCTTTGCCGCCCTGGCCGCCGAGTTCCCCAACAGTGAGAATCCGCTGCCGGCAGAGCCGGCAGCGGCCGCCCCGGAGGAGCCCCTGGCGCCAAAGCCCTGCTTCCATCCGACCGCCTCAATCCTGTCGGCCCTGGCCGAACCGGTTGTCCCGGCCGCCGCCCCCTCAGGCTCCCTCCGCTGGCTGCCCCGCCTGCGATTTCCCGCCCCGGCCCGCCGTCCCGCCCCATCCCCGGCCGACCTGGCCGATCTGCGCGCCTGGCTGCCGGACGCCGCTGACGATCTGCCGAGGGCCTGCTGATGGGTCTCCCGAACCGGGACGGGCTGGGGGGCGGGCTGATCGTCTCGGTGCAGGCTCCGGAGGGTTCACCGCTGCGCGACCCCCTTGTGATCGCGGCCATGGCGGAGGCCGCTCTGGCCAACGGGGCTGTGGGAGTGCGCCTGGAAAGTCCGGAGCACATCGGTGCCGTACGCCGCCGCTGCCCGGAGGCGCTGATCGTGGGCCTCTGGAAGCGCACCTACCCCGGCAGCCCCGTGTACATCACCCCGAGCTGGGCGGAGATTGCAGCGGTCTGGGCCGCGGGGGCCGATGTGGTGGCCCTCGATGCCACCGCCAGGCCGAGGCCCGGCGACGCCGACCTGGCGGCGCTGGTGCGCCGAGCCGGCGCCGAACTGGGGGCTCCCCTGATGGCGGACGTCGACTCCCTCGCCAACGGGCTGCAGGCGGCGGCCCTCGGCTGCGACTGGATCGGCACCACCCTGTTCGGCTACACGGAGGCCACCGCCGGCAGCCTTCCACCCGCCTGGGATCTGCTGGGCCCCCTGCGGCGGGAACTGCCAGCGGGGCGTCTGCTGATCTGCGAAGGGGGCATCAGCAGCGGCGAGCAGGCGGCGCGAGCCCTCGCCCTCGGGGCCGATGCCGTGGTGGTGGGCACCGCCATCACCGGAGTGGATCTGCAGGTGGCGGCCTACGTGCGGGCGATGGCGGACCGTTGAAGGCGGGTGCGGCGGGAGGCAAAAGTTTCCTGTAGCCCTTGTCACCTGCGGGCCATCGGCGCGCAGCATGGAAGAAAGTCCTGGATCCCTCCGGACCGGATCCACGCCCCAGGGAGGTCCCGATGCGTCTCCTGCCCGTCCGCCGACGTGTGAGCGTTCCGCGCGCCGTGCTCGCCCTGCCCGGGGTGGCCCTGTTCAGCGGACTTCTCGTTGGGTTACCGCTTTCCCCCAATACGATGACGCAGATGCAGGCCCTGAACCGGGAGCTGGGCAAGTTGTGCAACAACCCACCCCGGCAGGCCCTGAGCGTCTGCCGGATTCACGCCCGCTTGGTGGACACCCTCTGAAGCCGGTGGCCCCCCCGGGATCACATCATCCCGCCCATGCCACCCATTCCGCCCATTCCGCCCATTCCCCCCATGCCACCCATCCCGCCCATGCCACCATCCGCGGCGGGGGGGGCGGGCGGTTCGGGCTTGTCGGCGATCACGGCCTCGGTGGTGATCAGCAGCGAGGCGATCGAAACCGCGTCCTGCAGGGCCAGGCGCAGCACCTTGGCGGCGTCGACGACACCGCTGGCCAGCAGATCCTCGTAGACCCCCGTGAGGGCGTTGTAGCCCTTGCCCTGCCGGCGGATCTGCTCCACCACCACCTCGCCGTCACAACCGGCGTTCACCGCGATCTGGCGCACGGGCGCGGACAGGGCGCGCCGCACGATCTCCACGCCGGTGCGCACATCACCCGAGCATTCCGCGGCCAGGGGGGCGAGGGCGTCCGCCAGGCTCAGCAGGGTGCAGCCACCGCCGGCGACGATCCCCTCCTCCACCGCCGCCCGGGTGGCGTTGAGGGCATCCTCGATGCGCAGCTTGCGGTTGCGCAGCTCCGTCTCGGTGGGAGCGCCCACCTTGATCACGGCCACACCGCCCGCGAGCTTGGCGATCCGCTCATTCAGCTTCTCCCGGTCGTAGTCGGAGTCGGTGTTGGCGAGCTCGCGCTTGATCGCCGCCACCCGGTCGCTGACGGCGGCCTTGCGGGACTCATCCGCCACGATCGTCGTCTCGTCCTTGCGGATCGTGATGCGGTGGGCGCTGCCCAGATCCCCCAGGCCCACCTTCTCCAGCGCCATCGCCCGGTCTTCGGAGATCAGCTGGGCACCGGTGAGGATGGCGATGTCCTCAAGCATCGCCTTGCGACGGTCGCCGAAGCCCGGCGCCCGGACCGCGGCCACCTGCAGGACGCCGCGGGTTTTGTTCACCACCAACGTGGCCAGGGCTTCCCCCTCCACCTCCTCGGCCAGGATCACCAGCGGCCTGCCGCTGCGGCTCACCGCCTCCAGCACGGGCACCAGGTCGGCCACCGCGCCGATCTTGCGGTCGGTGACCAGCAGCAGGGGGTTGTCGTAAACCACCTCCAGCCGTTCGGGATCGGTGACGAAATAGGGGGAGGAGTAGCCCCGGTCGAACGCCATTCCTTCGGTGACCTCCAGCTCGGTCGCGAGGGATTTGGATTCCTCCACGGTGATCACCCCATCGGCGCTGACCCGCTCCATCGCTTCGGCGATCATGCGGCCGATCTCGTCGTCGTTGCCGGCGCTGACGCTGGCGACCTGCCGGATCGCGTCGCCCGCCACGGCACGAGATTGCTCGCGAATCCCTTCCACCACCCGGGCCACCGCCTTCTCCATCCCCCGGCGCAGCTCCACCGGATTGGCCCCGGCGGTGACATTGCGCATGCCCTCCCGCACCATCGCCTGGGCCAGGACGGTGGCGGTGGTGGTGCCGTCGCCGGCGCTGTCCTTGGTTTTGGAGGCCACCTGCTGCATCAGCTTGGCGCCGAGGTTTTCGAACGGATCCTTGAGTTCGATCTCCTTGGCGATCGTCACCCCGTCGTTGACCACATCGGGGGCGCCGTACTTCTTCTCCAACACCACGTTGCGGCCCCGCGGTCCGATCGTGACCCGCACCGCCTCGGCCAGGGCGTTCACACCCCGCTCCAGGGCATCGCGGGACTCGTCGGCGAACCGGATCAACTTGGCCATCGCTCGGGCACTGAAGGTCGGGATTTCAAGCCTCCCAC
>JBILEP010000075.1:0-7980 GCA_044352045.1 Cyanobium sp.
GCTGGCGGCCAAGGGGGCGAAGGTGCTGGTGCTGGAGCGCTATCTGATTCCCGGCGGCAGCGGCGGCAGTTTCCGGCGCGGGGGCTACACCTTCGATGTGGGCGCCTCGATGATCTTCGGCTTCGGCGAGCGGGGACACACCAACCTGCTCACCCGCGCCCTGGCGGATGTGGGGCAGCACTGCAGCACCATCCCCGACCCCGCCCAGCTCGAATACCACCTGCCCGGCGGCCTGCAGGTGGCTGTGGATCGCGACTACGACCGCTTCCTCGCCGACCTCACCGCCCTCTTCCCCCACGAGGCCAGGGGCATCCGCGCCTTCTACGACACCTGCTGGAGCGTCTTCCGCTGCCTCGATGCCATGCCGCTCCTCTCGCTGGAGGATCCGGCCTACCTGGCCAAGGTGTTCTTCCGCGCGCCGGGGGCCTGCCTCGGCCTGGCCCGCTGGCTGCCCGTGAACGCCGGGGCGGTGGCGCGCCGCCACATCCGCGATCCCCAGCTGCTCCGCTTCATCGACATGGAGTGCTTCTGTTGGTCGGTGATGCCGGCGGATCGCACGCCGATGATCAACGCCGGCATGGTGTTCTCCGATCGCCACGCCGGGGGCATCAACTACCCGCGGGGCGGCGTCGGCGTGATCGCCGAGAAGCTGGTGGCGGGGCTGGAGGCCCACGGCGGCGCGATCCGCTATCGGGCCCGGGTGAGCCAGGTGCTGATCGAAGGGCAGGGGGGCGACGCGCGGGCGGTGGGGGTGACCCTCGCCAGCGGTGAAACGATCCGCGCCCGCCGGGTGGTGAGCAACGCCACCCGCTGGGACACCTTCGCCGGCGACGGCTCCCCCGCCGCCACCCTGGTGGACGCCGCCCACACCCCGCCGGCGGAGGCGGCCTGGCGCCGGCGCTACCAGCCCTCCCCCTCCTTCCTCTCCCTGCACCTGGGGGTGAGGGCTGAGGCGATCCCGCCGGGCAGCCATGTGCACCACCTGCTGCTGGAGCACTGGCCGGACATGGAGGCGGAACAGGGCACGGTGTTCGTGTCGATGCCCAGCCTGCTCGACCCCTCCCTGGCCCCCGCCGGCCACCACATCGTGCACAGCTTCACCCCGTCGTCGATGGAGGCCTGGCGGGGGCTGTCGCCGGCGCAGTACCGGGCCAAGAAGCAGGCGGACGCCGATCGGCTGATCGCCCGCCTCGAGGCGATCCTGCCCGGCCTGGCCGGGGCCATCACCCACCGGGAGGTGGGCACGCCCCGCAGCCACCGCCGCTTCCTCGGCCGCTTCGCCGGCAGCTACGGCCCCATCCCCGCCCGCAGCCTGCCGGGCCTGCTGCCAATGCCCTTCAACCGCACCGGCGTGCGCGGCCTTTACGCCGTGGGGGATTCCTGCTTCCCCGGCCAGGGCCTCAACGCCGTGGCCTTCAGCGGCTTCGCCTGCGCCCACCGCATCGGCGCCGACCTGGGTCTGAACCCCTGGCGACTGCCCGACTGAGCCGGCGGCTCAGTGGCGGAAGGCGGTGCGGGTCATCGGCTCGGGCATCGGCGCCCGCAGGCTCTCGAACCAGGCGACGTCCCGCTCGATGTCCGCCAGCAGTTCATCGGCCAGGGGTCGGGTGAAGCCGGAGCGCACCACGAAACGCAGCACCGCCCGCTCCTGCTGGTTTGGCGGCAGGGTGTAGGCGGGCACCAGCCAGCCCCGCTCCCGCAGCTTGTCGGCCAGGTGATACACGCTCCAGTGGCGCAGCTGTGGCCCCAGCTCCACGCAGAACACCGGCAGTTGGCCGCGGGGATGGCTGACCAGCCGCAGGGGCGGGATCGCGGCGATGCCATCGGCCAGGTGGCAGGCGATCGCCTCCAGGGCCTGCATGCGGTGGCGGTAGCCGTGGCGGCCCAGATGGATGAAGTTGTAGTACTGCCCCACCACCTGGGCGCCGGGGCGGGAGAAGTTCATGCCGATCGTCGGCGTCACCCCCCCCAGATAGTTCACGTCAAAGCGCAGCTCCGCCGGCAGGAGCGCGTCGTGGCGCCAGAGCACCCAGCCCACGCCGGGCAGCACGCCGCCGTACTTGTGGCCGCTGGCATTGATCGACCACACCCGCGCCAGCTGAAAATCCCACACCAGCTCCGGCGCATTGAACGGCGCCACGAAACCGCCGGAGGCGGCGTCCACATGGATCGGCACCACCAGGCCGCTGCGCTCCTGCAGGGCGTCGAGGGCGGCGGCGATCGCCGCCACCGGCTCGTAGCTGCCGTCGACGACGCTGCCCAGCACCGCCACCACGCCGATGGTGTGGTCATCGCAGGCGGCAGCCGCGGCCTCGGGCTCCAGGTGCAGGCTTTCGGCGGTGAGCGGCAGGAAGCGGGGCTCCACATCGAAGTAGGCGCAGAACTTGTCCCAGCACACCTGGCGGTTGGCGCCCATCACCAGGTTCGGCCGGCGCTCCGTCCCCCCGCCTGGGGCTGTGGCGCCCGCGGCGTGCCGTTGCCGCCAGTGCCAGCGCAGCACCAGGCCGGCGAGCATGCAGCCCTCGCTGGAGCCCGTGGTGGAAGTTCCCGCGGCGTCGGCGGGATCGGGAGCGTGCCAGAGGTCGGCGAGCATGCGCAGGCAGCGCCGCTCCAGATCGGTGGTCTGGGGATATTCGTCCTTGTCGATGATGTTCTTGTCGCCGCATTCCTCCATCAACCGCCGGGCTTCCGGCTCCATCCAGGTGCCCACGAAGGTGGCCAGGTTCAGCCGGGCGTTGCCGTCCAGCATCAAGTGGGCGTGGATCAGCTCATAGGCCACATCGCCCCGCAGGCCGTTCTCCTCGAACCGCTCCCCGGGCAGGTCGTCTGGCAGATGGGCGGCGCTGGAGCGGGCCCGCAGCTGGCCGCGCAGCCCCGGATGGGGGGAGTCGGGGGGTCGGGCGACCATCGCGGACCCGGGCGCAGGATCTTCCATGATCAACCCCGAACCATGGGCGCAACGAGACGACGGGAAACCGTCGCGCGACACACCACCGACCCAAGCCCCGGCTTCATAGGCTTTCCCTCACAATTGCCGCCCGCCACGGCCGCCCCGATGTCCGCCGCTCCCCTGCCCAGTTCCCAGGATCTGGCCCGCTACCTCGAGGCCCGGGGCGAGCTCGGCAAGCCCTGGATGTGGCAGCTGCTCCGCCTCACCAAACTCAAGGAAGCCAAGGACAGCCTGCCGCCCGATGAGTACATCCGCCGGCTGGAGGAAGCCCACGCTGACCTGATGCGCCTCGGCGAATTCTGGAAGGGCCGGGAAGCGGAGGTGTTCGGCGGCCGCTACACCCCCGCCGCGGTCATCGAACCGCTGCCCGGCTCCCCCGAAGACCGTTGAGCCCACCGAGCGAGCGGCACCGCTACCCGATGGCGCCGCTGATCCGTTTCACCCTCCTGGCCCTCTACCTGGCGCTGGTGCTGCCATTGCCCTTCCTGGCGCCAGCGGGGCTGCGGCTGGCCCTGTCCCTTGCCTTGCCCCTGGGCCTGCTGCTGGTGGTGGCCGCCACCAGCGAACGGGTGGAACTCGATGGGGAGGGCCTGCGGGTCGCGCACCCGGCCTGGTGCGCCTGGCTGCTGCGCCGGGGCTGGAGCCTGGCCTGGCCCCAGGTGCGGGGGCTGACACCGGTGAGCACCAGCCAGGGCGGCCGCGTCTGGTACGTGCGCAGTGCTGGCGGCGAGGCCGGCGGGCGCTCTTACCTGCTGCCCCAGCGGGTCGCCCACTTTGAAGACTTCCTCAGCCGCTTCAGCGCCGCCAGCGGGGTGGACACCAGCAACGTGGAGCGCATCAGCCCACCCTGGACCTATCGGTTGCTGGCGGTGCTCTGCGGCTTGCTGCTGGTGGGTGAACTGACTGGCCTGCTGCTGCTCTCCCCAACCTGAAGGGCGACTCAGGCGCGGCTGGAGCCGTTGGTCTGCACCAACAGCGAGCCGCTGCCTGTGGTTCCCCCCAGGCTCTCCTCCACCTCGGGCAGGGTATCGAGGCTGAAGCGGTAGCCCTGTTGCCGCATCGTTTCGATGCCGCCCCCCTCGCCAAGGCCAGCCTGCTCCAGCTTGCGCCGCAGGGTGAGCACCTGGGTGTCGACGGAGCGGGGCCCGCCACTGAACGGGGGCCAGGCCATGCGCAGCAGCTCCTGACGGCTGCGCACCACCCCCGGTGGCATCAGCAGCGCGCAGAGCAGGGCGAATTCCCGCGGGCTGAGCTCCACCGGCTGGTCGCGGAGGGTGACCTGGCGCAGCAGCAGATGCACCTCCAGCGGACCGACACAGACCCGCTCTTGCAGGCCATTGCCGCTGCGCCGCAGCAAGGTGCGGCAGCGGGCCGCCAGCTCCTCCAGACCGAAGGGTTTGCGCAAGACGTCGTCGGCGCCGGCATCAAGCAGGGACACCACCGGTTCGGAACCGGAGCGAGCCGTGAGCACCATCACCGGGCAGTGGAGCTGGGCGGCCAGGCGCAGGGCGGAGGTTTCCTCCAGCAGTTCAGCGCTCACCAGCAGATCGGGGGACTGCTCCTGGCAGATCTCCATCGCCTCGCGAGCCGTGGCCACGGCGGCCGCCAGGTGGCCGTCCTGGCGCAGGCGCTGGGCCAGCACCGTGCGGAGCGTGGCATGGGGATCAACCACCAGAACCCGCTTGGGATGACCTCCGGTTTCCGTAGCTGTCGCCTGGGTCATGCGCCTGGGGAAGGAGTGGGTGACGGGAGGCGAAACCGGACGGGTGGGCGCCACCTTGCCATGCCCGCGGAACAGTGGATGATCTGCGGGATCATCCGTGTGCGTACGCTAACGGAAATATCCCGGCTGGCGAACACCCGCCACTGGCTGCCGAACCGTCCCCGCCCGGGCGGTACGGGCATCGACACACCGCAGAGCCCGGCAGGCGGCAGGATCGTTCGTCAGAATGGCCACCAGGCCGTCAACGCGATCGCCGTGCTCCAAAATCCCGACGCCATCCGCCACTTCCAATCTCTCTGCGACGCCTGCCAGGAGCTGGCCCACCGCCACCACGGCCCGGGCGAGCTGCGCCTCTATGCCGATGGCTACCTGCACGCCCTGCGCCGCACCGGTGTGCTCGACCACAGCTCGGAACGGAAACTGGAGGATCTGATCGACCGTTGGATCCGCGATCCCTCCAGCTTCATCGGACCGGACGGCGACCCGCGCACCCTGTACGAGAGCCGCCCCTATTGAGTTGGCCGCGGGCTCAGGAGGCGAGGGCAACGGCGAGCTTCTCGCGCAGTTCGCCGTTGTTGTACATCTCGATCAGGATATCGGAGCCACCAATGAATTCACCCTTCACATAAACCTGGGGGATTGTTGGCCACTCTGAAAAATCCTTAATTCCTTGGCGAATCTCCATGTCGGAGAGCACGTCGAAGGTTTCAAAGGGGACGCCAAGCGAGTGCAGAATCTGCACCACATTATTGGAGAAGCCGCACTGGGGCATCAACTTGTTGCCCTTCATGAACACGAAGACCGGGCTGCTGGCGATCAGGGCCTCGATGCGTTGTTGGGTGTGGGGATCCATCGTGGAAGGGGGCAGGGGAGCAGTCAGGGGGTGGAGGTGTGGACCGCGAGGGCGTGGATGGCCTCGCTGGCCAGTTCGCTGCGCAGGGCGCCGTACACCAATTGGTGCTGGCGCACTCGGTTGAGGCCAGCGAAGGATTCGCAGACCACGCGCACCTGCAGATGGTCGCCACCGCCGGTGAGATCCTCCACTTCAACCTCAGCGCCGGGGAGAGCGTTGCGGATCGCCGCCTTGACCTGCTCCGGATTCACCATGGTTTCGGCTCGGAAGGATCGCTCAAAATGTCGCAGAGCAAATCTAGGCGTTTCCCCCACTCAGCTGGCGGGGGAAACGGCGTTGTAAGGGGTGGTGACAAAGCCGATCTCCAGCAATTGCTGATAGGCCTTGCGGCCCACCTCCGAGGTGGGGGTCATGCTGCTCACCACCTCCACCAGCAGGGGCACCGCCACCTCCGGCTGACCCTGGCGGCGGAACAGGGCGGCCAGGCGCATGTTGGCGTCGGCGAGCAGGTCGAGGGTCTGGCGGCCCTTGTCGTCCATCTCCCGGGGGATGCGGGCATCGAGACCACGGAAAGCACCGCTCAGGGAGCGGTAGAAACCCAACAGACGCCGGGCCGCGTCGCGGGCCAGGTCATATTGGCGGCGGGCTTCCGCCAAATTGCCAGCGGCCACGGCCGCGTCTCCGCGTTGCAGCAGCGTGCGCACGCTGGCCACATCGAAGGCCCCCCCCGCGGCCACCGGGCTGGCTGCCTCAGGCTGGGCCCTGGCGGGGGCGGTGTCCAGCGACGCGACGGCGAGCCCGGTGAGGGCCACCAGGCCGACCGAGGCCAATAGGGCCGCTGGGGCACTGGCCCGGACCACTGCAGGGAGCCTGGTCACGTGAATGGCGGGCGTCTGGAGCGACTCTACGCAGGCGGTCGGGGCCGCTCCACGGCGTCGCGGGACGCTTGCTCGGCCGACTGCATCGCCGCCGCCAGCTCCGCCGTGAACTCCCGGGCCGCTTCCCGGCCACTGCCCCGCGCCCAGAGCGGCGCTCCGAAGCAGAGGGCGGCGGAATCGCCGGGGCGGGGCCGCGGCTGGGAATAGGCGATGCCCACCGGCACCACCGGCACGGAGACCCCCTGGCCCCTCGCCAGCTGGGCGAGGCGGGCCAGGCCCTGCTGGAGCCGGATCGCCGCTCCGTTGGGATGGATCCTTCCCTCGGGGAACACCACCAGCTGCTGCCCCTTGGCCAGCAAATCCACCGCGTAGCGCAGGCTGGCGGTGGTGGGACGCCCCTGATCGACCGGGAAGCAGCCGAGCCGGTGCAGAAACCAGCCCTGCAGGCCCTTCATCTCATCGATCGTGACCATGAAGCGGCAGTCACGCCCGGTGACACGCCGGCCGGCGGCATGGGGGAGAATCAAGGCATCCCATCGGGCCCGATGGGTGGGGGCCAGCAGCACGGGACCCTCACTCGGCAGGTGGTGGCGGTCGAAGACCAGGATGCGCCCGAACCAGGCGGGAAGGGCCAGATCCTGGGTGACCACCATGGCCAGCGGCGAGAGCCAGGGGCTGATGCCGTTGCAGAGGTTGCGCTCCCGCGCCTGGGCGAGGGAAGCGATCCGGGGGCTCTGGCCACCTTCAACGCGGTCCTGAGCGACCGCCGCCGCCGAGACATTCCCCGTCGCCAACACTGCAGGTCCCCTGAATACCCGGTGAATTTCGACCCTAAGTGCTTTCCCCACAGCGACCGGCAGGGGGCAGGCAGTTGGGCCGGCGGCCGCCCCGCCGCCGGGCTCGGTACGGTGCAGGTTCATCCCCTTGCCCCATGGCCAGCCTCGGCGTCAACATCGATCACATCGCCAACGTGCGCCAGGCCCGCCGCACGGTGGAGCCGGATCCGGTCAGCTACGCCCTGCTGGCGGAGCTCGGTGGCGCCGATGGCATCACCGTGCACCTGCGGGAGGACCGCCGCCACATCCAGGACCGGGATGTGGAGCTGCTGCGGGCCACGGTGCGCAGCCGCCTCAACCTGGAGATGGCCGCCACCGCCGAGATGGAGGCGATCGCCCTGCGCCTCCACCCCGACATGGTCACCCTCGTGCCGGAGCGGCGGCAGGAGGTGACCACCGAGGGGGGCCTGGATGTGGCGGGCCAGCTGCCGGCCTTGGCGGGGCTGGTGGAGCGGCTGCAGGGGGCCGGCATCGGCGTCAGCCTGTTCGTGGATGCCGATCCCGCCCAGCTCGACGCCTGCTGCGCCAGCGGTGCCCGCTGGGTGGAGCTGCACACCGGCCGCTACGCCGAGGTGGGCTGGGCGGAACAGGGGGCCGAATTAGCGCGGCTGCGGGACGGAACCGCCCTGGCCCGCTCCCTCGGCCTGCGGGTGAACGCCGGCCATGGGCTCACTTATCAGAATGTGGAGCCGATCGCGGCGATCGAAGCCATGGAGGAGCTCAACATCGGCCACACGATC
>JBILEP010000076.1:0-7979 GCA_044352045.1 Cyanobium sp.
CACCCCCTGGAGCGGGAGCTGCGCTTCCTGGCCAGCCATGGCCTGCTGCACCTGCTCGGCTGGGATCACCCGGATGAGGAATCCCTGGCGGTGATGCTGGAACTGCAGGATCGGCTGCTGGGCCACGCTGGCGGGTGGGGTTAAGGTGCCGGCAACGGTCCCTCGGCGGATGGCCAAGCCCATGCTGGTTCCCGAGAATTCGCCTCCGCTACGCCCCATCACCGACGTGCATCGTCGCGGCCGCCGGATGCGGGTGGGAGCCTGGAAGGTGGCGGGCGACCTGCCGGCGAGCTTCCGCTATGCCGCCCAGGGCCTGGCCTACGGCTTCGCCAGCCAGCGGAATTTCCGCATCCATGTGGTCACTGGCCTGATCGTCTTCGCCCTGGGGCTCTGGCTGCGCCTCACCGTTGACCGGCTGGCGGTGCTGGTGCTCACCGTGGCGGCGGTGCTGGTGCTCGAATTGCTCAACACCGCCACCGAGGCGGTGGTTGACCTGGCGATCGGCCGCCAGTTCCATCCCCTGGCGAGGATCGCCAAGGACTGCGCCGCCGCCGCCGTGCTCGTGGCGGCTCTCTCTTCGATGATGATCGCCCTGCTGCTGCTGATCCCCCCCCTGCTGCAGAAGTTCGGGCTCTGAACACGTCGGCCGCCGCGATGCTCCTGGTCCTCGACAACTACGACAGCTTCACCTTCAACCTCGTCCAGTACTTGGGTGAGCTTGCGGTGGAGCACCCGCTGGCGGCGGATCTGAAGGTGGTGCGCAATGACGCCCTCAGCTTGGCGGAGATCAAGGCGCTGGCGCCCGCGGCGATCCTGATCTCCCCCGGCCCTGGGGATCCAGACCAGGCCGGCATCTGCCTGGAGGTGCTGCGGGAGCTGGGCCCCGAGGTGCCGATCCTGGGGGTGTGCCTGGGGCACCAGTGCCTAGCCCAGGTGTTCGGCGGCCGGGTGGTGCGCGCCCGCGAACTGATGCACGGCAAGACCTCGCCGGTGCACCACGGCGGCCAGGGGGTGTTCGCCGGCCTGCCTGAGCCACTCACCGCCACCCGCTACCACAGCCTGATCGCCGAACGCGAGAGCCTGCCCGACTGCCTGGAGATCACCGCCTGGCTGGAGGACGGCACGATCATGGGCCTGCGCCATCGGCAGCATCCCCATCTGCAAGGGGTGCAGTTCCACCCCGAGAGCGTGCTCACCGAGAGCGGCCACCAGCTGCTGGCCAACTTTCTGCGGGAGGCGGAACAGCGGCAGGCGAAGCCGGCCGGGGAACGGTGATAGCTTCGCGCCATCGCCGGGACCGCCGCGGTCCGCTCTCCGCCATGCCTGTTGGTTCCGTCCTCCTCCGCCGGTCGCGGCACCGTCGCCCCGGGACCACGGCGGGGATGCCATGGCTTGTGGGGACAAGGGGCCGGGCGATGTCGGCCGTTCTGGCGAGCGGCGCGCTGGCCGCCGCCGCCCTTGCTCCTGGCGCCCAGGCGCCGGCGGAAGCGGCCCCTGCCGGCGGGGTGACGATCACCAGCTATGGCCACAGCGCTCTGCTGATCCGCGGCGGTGGCGCCACCGTGCTGCTCAATCCCTTCCAGGCGGTGGGCTGCGCCGCCGGCCTCGCCGAACCGCGGGTCAGCGCCGATGTGATCCTGGCCAGCAGCCGCCTCAAGGATGAGGGGGCGGCGGTGGCCTCCGGCCGGCTGCTCGTCAAGCCGGGTTCGTACCAGGTGGCCGGCCTGCGCCTCGAGGGCATCTCTGTGCCCCACGACCGCTTCGGCGGCAAGCGCTTCGGGCCCTCCACCCTCTGGCGCTGGAAGCAGGGCGGCCTGGAATTCGCCCACCTCGGCGGCACCGCCGGGCGGCTCAGCCCCTCCGATCGGGTGCTGCTCGGCCGGCCGGACGTGCTGGTGATCGGCGTGGGCGGCGGCGCGAAGGTGTACAGCGGCAGCGAGGCCGCCCAGGTGGTGCGGGAGCTGCAGCCCCGCCGGGTGATCCCGGTGCAATACGGCGGCAAGGCCGCCGCGGGCTGCGATCAGGGCGGCGTGCAACCCTTCCTCGACGCCATGGCCGGCACAACGGTGAACCGCCCGGGCCGCAGCCTCAGCCTCACACCTCCGCTGGGGGAGAACACCGCGATCGAGCTGCTGCGCTGAGCAGCGGGAGCCCGCTCAGATCCCTTCCACCGCGCACCAGGCCCGCCAGAAGCGTTCCATCTGGGGCCGGGTGCCGAGGCTCACCCGCAGGCTGCCGTCGATCTGGGGCTTGCCGGCCATCGAGCGCACCAGGATGGCCGCCTCCTCCTTGAGGCGCCGCTCCACCTCGGCCGGATCGCCCTTGGGCCAGAGCAGCAGGTAGTTGCCGCCATCCACGTGGTGCCGCACCCCCGCCTCGCGCAGCTGCCGCACCAGCCCATCGCGGGCGGCCAGCACCTCCGCCACGTAGGCCTCCACATAGGCCTGGTCGGCCAGGGCGGCATAGGCGGCCGCCACCGCGAAGCTGTTGACGTCATAGGGCCCGGTGACCCGGCCCACCCGATCGATCAGCGGGGCGGAGCCGAGGGCGAAGCCGATGCGCAGCCCGGCGATGCCGGCGGTCTTGGAGAGGGAGCGCAGCACGAGCAGATTGGGGTGGGCCGCGAAGGGATCGGAGCCGCCCGCGGTGGCGATCAAGGGCGGCAGCACGCTGTCGCCGCTGAAGGCCTCATAGAGCTCATCCACCACCACCAGGGTGCCCGGGGCGGCCGCCGCCGCCAGCTCCAGCACCCGCTCCGGCGCCAGGCGGGTGCCGGTGGGGTTGTTGGGGTTGCAGAGGAGCAGCAGCTTCGGCGGACGGCTGGCCAGCGCCTGCAGCATCTCCTCGAACGGGAAGAGGAAACCGGGCAGGCGATGGGGGATCGCCTCGATCTCCATGCCCTGCATGCGGGCGCAGGGGGAGTAATAGCCGAAAGTGGGGCTGGTGGTGAGCAGCCGTTCGCCGGCGGCGCCGTAGGCGTGGAAGCAGGCGTGCAGGGCGGCGTCGACGCCGTTGAAGATCCCCACCTGCTCCGGGGTGAGGCCTGAGGCGGGGCCGCCGAGGGAGGCGATCAGGGCCTCGCGCAGGCCGTCGTACTCCGGATAGATGGCGTACTCCTCCGCCGGGATGGCGCGGAGCGCGGCCACCACCTGGGGGCTGGGACCCACCGTGTTCTCGTTGAAATCGAGCCGCAGCAGTCCGCGCCGACCCTCCAGGGGCGCGCTGTAGGCCTGCAGGGCCTCCACCTCGGGGCGGGCGGCGGGCGGCGGTTGTCGCACAGGGTCGCCAGGGGGCACTTCGGCAGCGTAGAGGCGGGCCAGCAGTGGAGGCGGCGATCCGCTCGGCGGGCGGGGCCTTACATGCGCTCCAACGTGTCGATCCCCAGCAGCCTCAGACCCAGCTTCAGGGTGTCGGCGGTGAGGCGGCAGAGGGCCAGGCGGGAGCCGCGGGCGGGCTCATCGGCCTTGAGCACCGGCACCTGGTCGTAGAAGCGGTTGAAACTCTGGCTGAGCTCGAACAGATAGGCGCACAGGCGGTTGGGCAGCAGCTCCTGCTCCACCTCCACCACCACCGCATCGAAGCGCAGCAGCTCGCGGACCAGGGCCCACTCCGGGGGTTCGGAGAACACCAGGGGATTGGGGAAGTCCACCGCGTCGCCGCCCTTGCGGGCGATGCCAGCGATGCGCACCACCGCATACAGCAGATAGGGAGCGGTGTTGCCCTGCAGGGCGAGCATGCGATCGAAGCTGAACTGGTAATTCGTGATCCGGTTCTGGCTGAGGTCGGCGTACTTCACCGCCGCCAGGCCCACGGTGGTGGCGGCGTGGGCGATGAAGGCCTCGTCCTCCTGGCGGCCCTCCTCGGCCAGGCGGCGGCGCAGGTCCGCCTCGGCCCGCTCCACCGCCTCGTCGAGCAGGTCGCGCAGGCGCACGGTGTCGCCGGCGCGGGTCTTGAGCTTCTTGCCGTCCTCCCCCTGCACCAGGCCGAAGGGCACATGCTCCAGGCTCGCCCCCGCCGGCAGCCAGCCGGCCCGCCGCGCCACCTGGAACACCCCGGCGAAGTGGTTCGCCTGGCCAGCATCGGTGACATAAATGATGCGCCAGGCCCCATCACCCTCCGGGGGCGGCGCCAGGCGATAACGGATCGCCGCCAGGTCGGTGGTGGCGTAGTTGTAGCCGCCATCGCTCTTCTGCACGATCAACGGCAGCGGCTTGCCCTCCTTGCCGCTCATCCCCTCCAGAAACACGCAGCGGGCACCGGCGTCGGTGACCAGAAGGCCGGCGGCCTCCAGATCGGCCACCACCGCCGGCAGAAAGGGGTTGTAGAACGATTCACCCCGCTCGCTCAGGCGGATCGCCAGCCGGTCGTAGATCTTCTGGAACTCGCGCCGGCTCTGCTCGCACAGCAGCCCCCAGGCCTTGAGCGAGAGCGGATCGCCCCCCTGCAGCTTCACCACCTCCTCGCGGGAGGCGTTCTGGAAGGCCTCGTCCTCGTCGAAGCGGGCCTTGGCCTGGCGGTAGAAGGCCACCAGATCCCCCAGGTCCACCGCGTCGGCGGTGTCGAGCGCTTCAGGAGCCACCTGCTTGAGGTGGGTGATCAACATGCCGAACTGGGTGCCCCAGTCGCCCACATGGTTGAGGCGCAGCAGCGGATGGCCGCGGAACTCCAGCAGCCGCGCCAATGAGTCGCCGATGATCGTGGAGCGCAGGTGGCCCACGTGCATCTCCTTGGCGATGTTGGGGCTGGAGAAATCCACGATCACCGGGGCGGTGCCTTCCGCCTCGGGCACGCCGAGGCGCGGATCACCGAGGCGCTCGCGCAGCTCCGCCGCCAGCCGCTCCGGCCGGATCGTGAGGTTGATGAAGCCGGGGCCGGCGATCTGGGGCTCCAGGCACAGGGCCGTGAAGGCCTCCTCGGCGGCGAGCTGGGCGGTGATCGCCTCGGCGATGGCGCGGGGCTTCTGGCCCAGGGGCTTGGCCAGGGGCAGGGCGCCATTGGCCTGGAAATCGCCAAATTCAGGCTTGCTGGCCGGCGCCAGCTGGGGATCGAGCGCTCCACCCCCCTGGCGCGCCGCCGCCGCGGCCTCGGGGAAAGCCCGCTCCATCGCCGCGCGCAGCTGGGCTTCGAGGGTGTGGGCGAGGCGGAGCATGGGCGAAGGGAAGGGGCGCTGCCGCCTCAGCCTGCCAGCCCCAGCTCCCGCTCCATGCCCGCCAGCACCACGTCGGCCACGAGCTGGGTGCGGTAACGGCAGGCCTGGGTGACCGTGCAATCGAAGGTGCCGTGCTCCCAGTATTTGTTGCTGCCGGCGCCGCCGCCGCAAAGGGCGAAATAGGCGCAGCTCTGGCGGCAGCGCTCCACGCCAGCGCTCATCTGGGCGGCAACCCGCTGGTATTTCTCCGTGGCCAGCAGCGACACCAGGGTGTCGTGTCTGACATTGCCGAAGGCGAAATCACCGAATTCCTGCGTCTGCACCGACAGCAGCTCGGGATCAAAGGTGGACACATTCCCCTGCGCATCCACGTTCACGATCACGAAGGGCACGTTCATGTCGGTGCTGCTCAGACGCTCCTCGCCGCAGGCCAGGCTGGTGATGCCATCGAACTCCCGCAGCTGCAGCACCTCGGGCCGCTCCTGCAGACGCTGCCAGAAACGCTGCAGGAAGCGCACATAGCGCTCCTCGCAATCCGGCGTTTCCAGGCTGGAGCGGGCGTTTTCCCCTTCGGTTTCCTCCATGTTGAAGCCCACCAGCTCGATGCCGTTGGCCACATAAAAATCGAAGATCGCATCGGCGTGATCGAGGCCATCGGCGCTGAGCACCGTGATCACGTGGAAGGGGATGGCTTCACGCTTGAGCCACTCGATGCCGCGCATCACGGCGGCATGGCTGCCGAGGCCGGTGCGGGTGCGGCGGTGGGCGTCGTGCAGGAAGGCCGGACCATCCATCGATACCCCCACCTGGATGCCGTTGCGGCGAAAGCAGTCGCACCAGGCCTGGTTGATCACGGTGGCGTTGGTCTGCACCGCCTGCACCACCGTGTCCTCCGGCAGGCCGCGGCGTGCCAGCACCTCCCGCACCCGCTGCGAGGCCTGGTCGTAGAAGCGGATGCCGGCGGTGAGGGGCTCGCCGGCGTGCCAGAGGAGGGTGAACGGCCCGGCGAAGAAGGGGCTTTCCAGCACCCGCTCCAGCGCCAGCTCCAGGATCTCCATCGACAGCCGGCTGCGGTCGTCGCGATTCGGCAGGTAGCAGTAATCGCAGTCGAGGTTGCAGTAGGGGGTGGGCTGCACCACCAGCAGGCCCACCGGTCCGCCGGGGAGAGGCGAGGAGGGGTTGGTCATGGCGGAGGCCCGCTCACCAGTTGCGGAAGTTGCGCCAGCCGCCACCGCCATTCCCCCAGCCACCGCCATTGCGGAAGCCACCGTTGCCCCAGCCGCCGTTGCGGAAGCCGCCATTGCGGAAGCCGCCGTTGCGGAAGCCGCCATTGGCCCAGCCGGCCCGGCCGCCACCGTTGGCCCAGCCCACCCAGGACACGGCGTCGTCGGGGATGGCTCCCGAGCGCGCGGCGCTGGCCTCCCGCTCCTGCACGGCGGCCGCGATGCGCTGCAGGCGCGCCTCCAGCGCCTCGGCGGCGGGGGTGGCGGGCGCCTGGGGGGCCGCGGCGCGGATGGCGAGGGCGGTGGCTGGGTCGAGGGGCAGAGCCGCCAGGATCAGCAGCAGACCGAGCAGGCGGGAGCGGAGCAGGAACGCCATAGCGTCAGGGGACGACGGGTGAGAAAAGACGGTGGGGGGAGGAAGGCCGGTGGGGGGAAATCAGCGGCTCGGCGGTGCCGCGGGCTCGGGGGCGACGGGACGGATCGGCTCCACACCGAGCATCACATTCTCGAAATAGACGCGGATCGCCTCCGGAGCGATGGCCGCGGCGCTATCGGGGCCAACCCAGCGATGCACCAGCGCCACCGCCTCGGCGACGCCATCCAGGTAGGTCTGCATCAGGCCGGCGATCGAGAGGTTGACCACATCGCGGAAGGCCGAATCGTTGGAGGGCAGCACGCAGCTGACGGCATAGCTCTGGTACGACTGCTCGGGCGTGAGCACCAGATTGGTGCCGTTCTGGGCGCGGGCCAGACCGCGCAGCAGCAGGGAGTCACCGATCACGCCCTCCACCTTGCCGGCGATCAGGGCCGCCACGGCGGCGGCGGTGGTGGGGTAGGCCACGGCCACGGCGCGGGGCTCCATGCCCTGCAGCTGGCTCTCGCCGAGGGAGCCGGCCACCACGCCGATGCGCCGCCCCCGCAGGCCCGCGGGCGAGCCGTCAAAACGACCGCTGGGGGCCAGCAGGCGCAGGCCGGAGAGGCCGATCGGCAGGCTGAAATCCACGCTGGTTTCCTGCTCCCAGCGGAAGGGCAGCCCGCAGGCCAGATCCGCCTTGCCGCCGGCCACCAGGCTCACCTGGTCGGCGGCGTTGGCCACCGGCTGGAAGCGCAGCCGCACCGGTTTGCCGATCTCCTGCTCCAGGCGGGCCTGCACGAGCCGGGCCACCTCCACGGCATAGCCCTGGGCGTCGCCGCTGGCGGTGGTGCTCACCAGAGGCGGGGCATCGGCAACACCGGCCAGCACCAGCTGGCCGGTGCGCGCCGCCCGCTGCACCACCCCCTCGGCGCGGGCCGCGGCCAGGGGCGCCAGGCCAGCGCTGGCCAGCAGCAGGGCGACGGGCAGGATCCTGGCCGCCAGGAGCCTCGGACGGGGAAGACGCGGCATGGAGCGGCGCAAGGGAGAGACCAAAGGGATTGTGGAGGGCAGCACGGGCTTTGTCAGGCAAACGTGAAGAACCCGCCGGAATCCGCCGTCTTCAGGCCCAGTCGGCCGCAAAGCGCATGCTCAGGTCGAGCCAGGGGCTGCGGGTGATCGGGGCGCTGCTGGAGATCAGATCGATGCCGGTGGCGGCGTAGGCCCGCAGCTCGGTGGGGGCGATGCCGGAGGC
>JBILEP010000077.1:0-7937 GCA_044352045.1 Cyanobium sp.
CGCCGCGGCGGCCCGGCCAGCCGCCGGTGGGTGTCGGCGAGCAGGTCGGGGATCGGCAGCCCGTGGGGACAGAGGGGCAGGCAGGCGCCGCAGCGGGCGCAGGCGCTGGCGTTGCGCTCCTCCCACCAGTGCCCGGCCCGGCCGATCAGGGAGTAGCGCTCGCTGGCGAAGGCCTGCATCCCATGGCCCACCGCCAGGTTGCGCAGCCGCAGCAGGGCCGGGATCGGCACCTCGCCGGGGCAGGGCAGGCAGGCCCGGCACTGGCCGCAGCGGCTTTCCCCCAGCCGCTGGCGCCCCGCCGCCGCCAGCCGCTCCAGCGCCTCCTCCTCCGCCACGCTCAGGGGACCAGCGGCGGCGGCCAGCGTCGCCGCCCAGCCCAGATCTGCCGGACACGCCGCCCCCAGGGTGAGGGTACTGATGCCCTGGGCCAGCAGCCAGCGGTAGGCCAGCTCCAGCGGCGCGAACGGGGCACAGTCCGCCACCAGCTCCGGCGGTGGGTCGTAGAGCCGCCCGCCCTTGTCGGCCGGGGAGATCGCCATCACCCCCAGGCCCTCCGCCAGGGCGGCCCGCGCCAGGGGCAGCCGCTCCTGATCCAGCAGGTGCAGGTGCAGGCTGCAGAAGCGGAAGCGGCCGCTGGCCAGCGCCGCCTCGATCAGGGCCGTGGAGCCGTGGCTGGAGAAGCCCACCTGGCCCACCAGCCCCTCCCCCAGGGCCCAGGCCAGCAGCTCCGCGCCCTCCCCCGCCAGGGCCCACTGCCGGTGCGCCTCGGTGTTCAGCCCGTGCACCGCCAGGTTGTCGAGCCGCGCCACCCCCAGCCGCGCCAGGCAGGCCCGCAGCTGTTCCCGGCCGTTCGCCCAATCCACCCCCGGCAACACCTTGGAGGTGAGCACCACGGTGGAGCGGGCTGCGGGATCGGCCCGCTCCAGCGCCGCCAGGGCCTCGCCCAGAAAATGTTCCGCCGGCCCGTAGGCCGGGGCGGTCTCGATGTGGTTGATGCCCGCCGCCAGGGCCGCCTCCAGCACCGCCGCCAGGGCCGCCGGGCTCTGCAGGGCCCGCATCGTGCCCAGGGTGAACAGCGACACCGGCCGGCCGGCGCCGAACGGCCGGCGCGCCGCGGTGAGGGGAGCCGCCGGACCGCTGGCCTGCTCAGGCGGTGCCGGGGCCATCGTCGTCCTGGGCGTCGGGGCCCTCCGGTGGCGGCTCCTCACCGCTGTCGCCTTCGCCGGGCTCCGGTTCGCCGGCTTCCGGTTCGCCGGGCTCCGGCCGGGCCTTCTGCAGGTTGCGGATCAGCTCCGCCGGGCTGGTGCGATCGAGGAAGCGGCGGAAATCCTCCTTCTCCTCCTCATCCGCCTCGGCGTCCACCGGGATCGAGGCATCGGCCACCACCTCCTCCAACATCCAGATGCTGCTGTCGGTGCGCAGGGCCAGGGCGATCGCGTCGCTGGGGCGGGCGTCGAGCTCGCTGCTGCCGCCGTCGGCGTGGCTGAGCTTGAGCACCGCCCGGAAGGTGTTGTCCTCGATCGCATGCACGATCACCCGCTCCAGGCTGAGGCCGCCGGCCTCCATCAGGCTCACCATCAGGTCGTGGCTGAGGGGACGGGGCGGCTTCTCGCCGTTCAGGCCCATCAGGATGTTCTGGGCCTGGGCCTGGTCGATCCAGATCGGCACCTGGCGGCGACCCGAGGGATCGCGCAGCAGCACGATCGGACTGCGGCTGGCCGCATCGAGGGCGATGCCGGCGACACGCATTTCCACCATCGTTGCGACTCCTCCAGGCGGCTGCCCGTGGTTCGATTATGGCCAGAGCGAAGCGCCCAGGAGCGCGGCCAGGGATGTTCACCGGACTGGTGCGGACCATCGGGCGGCTGCGGCGCTGCCCCGGCGGGGTGCGGATCCAGGCCGATCCCGCCGAGCTCGGGCCGCCGGCCCTGGGGGACAGCATCGCCGTGGACGGCGTCTGCCTGACGGTGGCGGCCCTGCACGGCGATGGCTTCCGCGCCGACGTGAGCGAGGAGACCCTGACGCGCTCCACCCTGGCGGAACGGGCCGACGCCGGCGCCGCCGTGAACCTCGAACCGGCCCTGCGGCTCGCCGATCGGCTCGGCGGCCACCTGGTCAGCGGCCACGTCGACGGCGAGGGGATCGTCACCGCGATCGAGCCCCTGGAGGGCTCCTGGCGGCTGGAGCTGGCCTGGAGCGATCCGGCCTGGGGGCGCTACATCTGCGAGAAGGCCAGCGTGGCGGTGGATGGCGCCAGCCTCACGGTGGCCGGCTGCGACGCGGGGGGCGGGCGTTTCTGGATCGCCGTGATCCCCCACACCTGGGCCGCCACCACCCTGGCGCAACGGCGGGTGGGCGATCGGGTGAACCTGGAAGCCGACCTGCTGGCCAAATACACCGAACGGCTGTTGCTCGCCCGCGGCGCCCTTCCCACCCCTGCGGCCTCAAGCCTTGATGCCGGCTGGCTGGCGGAGCACGGCTGGGGGTAAGGGCTCAGTCGTCGTTGGCCTCCAGGGGCAGCAGCCAGATCGAGCCGGTCTCCCGGTGCAATTCGATGCGGAACTCCTGGCCCGGCTCCAGCCCCATGCGACGGGTGTAGGCCTGGCCGATCAACAGGTTGCCGTTGCCATGCACCCGGGTGCGGAACTCCGCCTGGCGTCCCTTGCTCAGGCTGGAGGTGCCGCTGGCGGAGGGCACGGTGTAGCCCTTGGCGGCCACCAAGGCGCGGTAGAAGCTCTTCTTCAGCACCCTGCCGCTGGGGCCGACATAGCCGCAGGCGCGGGCGATCTGGTCTTCGGGGCGGTTGCTGAGGGAGCGGGCCTTGTCGAGCAGCGCCTTGCCCTGGAGCATGCCGTCGCCGTTGCCGGAAGGGTGATCCGCCGCGGCGGAGAGCTCGCGATCAGAGGAGGAACGTTCGCTCAATCTACCGGTGGTCGCCGTTGGAAAGGCTGCCATGGATGCCGACATGGATCTTTTCCGAATTGTGGCGAAGCACTTGCAGTTTCGGCAAGTATCGGCTGATTCAGAGGAGATAAAGAATTCCGTACAGCACCACCCAGATGCCATCGACGAAATGCCAGTACAGCTCCGCCGCCTCAAAGCCAAAGGGCTCACCCGCCAGGATGCGGCCGCCCGGGCGGGCCTGCAGCCAGACAATCAGGATGCAGATCACCCCGAGGGTGACGTGCAGCCCGTGGAAGCCCGTCAGGGCGTAGAAGGTGCTGGCAAAAAGATTGTCGGTGAGGCCGAAGGGCAGGTGGAAGTACTCGATCATCTGCCCCGCCAGGAAGGCCGCCCCCAGCAGACCTGTCACCAGCAGCCAGGCGCGGCAGAGCGGACCGTTGCCCGCCCGCAGCTGGCCGCCGGCGCGATGGAAGGTGTAGCTGCTCAGCAGCAGCAGGGCCGTGTTGATGGTGGGCAGCAGCAACTCCAGCTCGTAGGTGGAGCCCGGCGGCAGCGGATTCACGGCCCGGAAGGTGAGGTAGGCGGCGAAGAAGCCCGCGAAGGTCATGCCGTCGGCCACCAGGAAGGTGGCCAGGCCGAACAGGCGGTAATCGCCGTGCCCGTGGTCGTGGGAGGCGCCGTGATCGGAGGCCGCTGCGGCCGGTGCAGGTGCGGTGCTGGTGGCGGCGAGGGCGGCGTCGCCGGAGCCGGGAGCGAGGCTGGTCATCGTGGGGATCGGCGAGAGGTCAACGGCGGCTGGAGGTCCACAGCTCTTCGCCGGTGGCGTCCTCCACCGGCAGGGCGCCAGGAGGGGTGCCGTAGCCGTAGGGCTCGTGCACGAGCGGGGCTTCACCATGCCAGTTCTCCACTGGCGGCGGGGAGCTGGTCAGCCATTCGGGGGTGAGGGCCCGCCAGGGGTTGTCACCCGCCAGCGGTCCGCGCCAAGCACTCCAGACCACGTTCACCAGGAAGGGCAGGGTGCTGATGCCCATCAGCAGTGCCCCCACACTGCTCACCTGGTTCCAGACCGTGAAGTTGGGGTCATACTCCGCCACGCGGCGGGGCATGCCATTGAGGCCCAGCCAATGCTGGGGGGCGAAACAGAGGTTGAAGCCGATGAAGGTGAGCAGGAAGTGCAAGCGGCCCAAGTCTTCGTTGAGCATGCGGCCGGTGAACTTGGGGTACCAGTGGTAGATGGCACTAAAGATCACGAACACCGTGCCGCCATAAACGATGTAGTGGAAATGACCCACCACAAAATAGGTGTCGTGCACATGGATATCGAAGGGCACCTGGGCCAGGGCCACCCCTGTGATGCCCCCGAAAACGAAGTTGAAGATGAAGCCGCAGGAGAACAGCATGGCGCTGTTCAGGGAGATGCGGCCGCCCCAGAGCGTGGCGAGCCAGTTGAAAAACTTGATGCCGGTGGGCACGGCGATGAAGGAGGTGGCAATCGTGAAGAACAGGCGCATCCAGGGAGGGGTGCCGCTGGTGAACATGTGGTGCGCCCAAACAATTAGCCCCAGGAAGACAATGCCCATAATCGAGTACACCATCGTGGTGTAGCCAAACAGGGGCTTGCGGGCGTGCACCGGCAGAATCTCGCTCACCAGCCCAAAAGCGGGCAGCACCATGATATAAACAGCCGGGTGTGAATAGAACCAGAAAAGGTGCTGATACACCACCACATTGCCGCCCAGGCTGGGATTGAAGAAGCCCGTGTGGGCGATGATGTCAAAGCTCAGCAGGATCAGGGTGCCAGCCAGCACCGGTGTGGAGAGCACCACCAGAATGCTGGTGCCGAGCATCGCCCAGCAGTACATCGGCAGCATCATCATCTTCAGGCCGGGGCGACGCAGCTTGAGGATGGTGGCGATGAAGTTGATGCCGCCGAAGATCGAACTTCCCCCCAGCAACAGCACACTCAGGATCCAGACGATCTGACCGGCTGCCGGGGTGGTGATGCTCAACGGTGGGTAGGCGGTCCAGCCGGACTGGGCGGCACCGGTGATGAAATAGCTGCCGATCAGCAGGATGCCCGCCGGCGGAATCAACCAGAAGGCAACCGCGTTAAGCCGGGGGAAGGCCATGTCGCGGGCGCCCACGTAGAAGGGCACCAGATAGTTGCCGAACGCCCCATTCACCACTGGCACGATCCAGAGGAAGATCATCACCGTGCCGTGAAGGGTGAGCACCTGGTTGTAGGTTTCCCGGCTCACGAAATCACTGATCGGACTGGCCAGCTCGGTGCGGATCACCCCCGCCAGAGCGCCGCCGATCAGATAGAAGATGAAGCCGGTGATCAGGTACTGCAGGCCGATCACCTTGTGATCCAGGCTGAAGCTGAAGTAGCGCAGCCAACCCTGGGGTTGCAGTCCTTCCGGCTGGGGGTGGAAATCGCTCGCGGAGGCGATGGTCATGGTCTGGGACGGAAAGGGAGCGGCGAAGCGGAGGTGGCGAAGTGGAGAAGGCGGGGGAACTCAGCCCGTGGGTGTGGCGGTGGCGGCGGCGGCGACTGTGGCCGGACTGTTCTTGCTCAGCCAGGCGTTGAAGTCGTCGGTTTCATGCACCACCACCGTGGAGCGCATGCCGCCGTGGTAAGGCCCGCAGAGCTCGGCGCAGACAATCGGATAGCTGCCCGGCCGGGTGGCGGTGAAGGTCAGCACCGTTGGCTGGCCGGGGATCACATCCTGCTTCAGCCGGAACTGGGGCACCCAGAAGGCGTGGATCACATCGTTGGCCTTCATGCGCAACTCCACCGGCCGGCCAGCGGGAATGTGCAGCTCACCGCTGGTGATGTCGCCCTGGGGGTAATGGAAGATGAAGGCGAACTGCATGGCGGTCAGGTCGACCGGCAGGGCGTTGGCCTCCGCGCCGGTGGCCCCGATCCCGCCCCAGACCCTCGGCTCAGAGCCTTCAGCCGCGGCGGTGGGGCTTTGCACGGAGGCGGAGATCACCGCCCCATCGGCCATGCCAGCCATGCCTCCCATGCCCCCAAGCCCCCCCTCGTCTTGGTGGGCGGCATGCATGGCGCTGTGGTCGTTGAGCGGCACCATGCCGCCCATGCGCTCGTAGATGTCATAGCTGTAGATGCCCACAAACAGCACGACGATCGCCGGGATCGCCGTCCAGAGAATTTCCAGCGGCAGGTTGCCCTCAATCGCCGCCCCGTCGCCCCGCTGACCGGGGCGGCGGCGGAAGCGGATCAGGCTGAAGACGAGCAGGCCGACGATGCCCAGAAAGAGAATCGTGCCAATGATGAAGAGAACCTTGAACAGGTCGTCGTAGATCGGCGCGTTGCTGCTGGCATCGACCGGCAACAGGTTGATGTTGTTGCCGACCCACAGACCGGCGAGCACCAGGAGCATGCCCGCCAGCAAGGTGATTAACGCGGAGGGAATCTGCACGGGGAGACGGACTCAAGGGAGGGAGGGGAAGGGGGTGGGGCTCGACCTGGGGGGACAGGGGGGGCCTGGAGGGGGGTCGACGCGTGGTGGAGATTGGCGCGCCAGCGATCTCAGCTACTCGGTTTCACAGCGTATTTGCTTCCTGCCGAAGACGCGAAAGCATTTGTAGCAGGGGCAGCCATTGCCGCGAAATTTCACACTTCGTCCTCTTTTGACCTGGGATGTGCGGGATCGCTCATCTTTGAAATCCCGCTACCTTGAAACCCCAGATCTCCAGCTTCATGCAGGTGGCTTCACGGCTGTTGACAGCTGCGTCGAGCACGTCTGCCTCCTCCCCGGATGACACCGAGGGTCTGTTCAGGCCTGGTCGGCTGGCGTTGCTGATCGAGTTGCTCACGGCCCACCTCGTGGTGGCCCTGGTGGCGCTTGTGGCGGTGGGTGGCGCCACCCGGGTCATGGAGGCGGGTCTGGCCTGTCCGGACTGGCCCCTCTGCTACGGCCTGCTGCTCCCAGGTCGGCAGATGAACATGCAGGTGTTCCTGGAGTGGTTCCACCGGCTCGACGCCTTCCTCGTGGGCCTCGCCTTGCTCGCCCTGGCGGCCCTGAGCCTGATCCGTCGCCGCGACCTGCCGGGCTGGCTGCCCCGCAACGCCAGCGCCGCCCTGCTGCTGGTGGCCGGCCAGGGGGCCCTCGGCGCCCTGACCGTGCTCCAGCTCCTCTCCGCCTCGGTGGTCACGGCCCACCTCACCACCGCCCTGCTGCTGGTGGCCCTGATCAGCGCCAGCGACCAACGCCTGCGCCTCTGGCGCCTCGCCGCCTCCCAGCCCGCCGTCGCCACCCCGCTGCCCTGGCCCTGGCTGGCCCTGGTCGGGGGGGCCGCCACCCTGGTGCTGGCCCAGTCGGTGCTGGGGGGGCTGATGGCCAGCCGCTGGGCCGCCGATCTCTGCCTGAGCAGCGGCGAAGGCTGCCTCTGGCTGCTCCGCCATCGCCTCGGCGCCACCCCGGCCGCCCTCGCCGTGCTGGCGCTCCTCCCCGCCAGTGTTCTGCTCCTGCCCTCTCCGCCTCGGCCCGGCCTGAGGCTGCTTGCCGGCCTGGCGGCCGTGCTGGTGGCCCTGCAAGTGGCCCTCGGGGTCGCCACCCTGCGGCTGCAGCTCAGCCAGCCCGCCCTCACCGTCGCCCACCAGCTCACCGCCGCGCTGTTGATCGCCTGCCTCGCGGCCCTCTGGGGCCGCAGCCTGCCGGTGGTCAGCGGCACCGCCCCGTCCCACCGCATGCAGCCGATCGATGGTTAGCGCCACCCCCGGGATCACCCCATCCGTCGCCATCCCCGGCAGCCCCTCCCTACGGCCCCCCTTGCGCCTGCCCGCCTGGCTGGAGGTGGCCAAGCCGCGGCTGATCCCCTTGCTGCTGGCCACCACCCTGGGGGGCATGGCCCTCACCGCCGACTGGCCCCCCACCCCCCCGCGCCTGATCGCCACCCTGGTGGGTGGGGCGATGGCCTCCGCCGCCGCCGGGGTCCTCAACTGTCTGTGGGAGGAGGAGCTCGACGGCCGCATGCAGCGCACCAGCCGCCGGGCCCTGCCCTCC
>JBILEP010000078.1:0-7885 GCA_044352045.1 Cyanobium sp.
GCCATGTCGGCGGCGAGGGCCACCACCTGCCAGTCGATGTCGCGGTGGAACTCGACGATGCCACCCTTGAGCACGTGCACGCCATCAGCGGCGGCCTTGCTGTCGAGATTCTTCGGGTAGCCCCCATCAATCATCAGGCAGGGCCGCTTCAAGGAGCCCACGTCGATGCTCAGGCTCTCCGGCAGGCTCGCCACCCACACCACCACGTCGGCCTCGGGCAACGCCTCCTCCAGCGACAGGATCCGACCACCCCCCAGGGCGGCCTGCAGATCCCGCAGCGGTTGTTCCTTGCGGGCCACCAGCAGCAGTTCGCCCACGCCAGTGCGCTCCTGCAGCCAGTGGCAGACGGCGCTGCCGATATCCCCGGTGGCGCCGATCACCGCCACCTTGGCCCGGGGCAGGTCGATGCCCAGGCGCGGCGCGCTGCTCTCCACCTGGCGGCAGATCACCCAGGCAGTGTGGGTGTTGCCCGTGGTGAAGCGTTCCCAGGCCAGGGTGGTGGCGCGCACCTGCTGCTCACGCAGCAGGTTCATGTCCTCAAAGATGATCGAGGTGAAGCCCCCCAGGGCGCTGATGTCGATGCCGCTCTTCTGGGCCAGCTCCATGGCGTTGAGCACCTTGCGCTTGGCGGTCTTGAAGCGCCGCAGCATCTCCGGGACAAACACCGAATCGATGTAGGCACCCTCGATGGCCTGGCCGGTGGCGCTCACCACCTCGAAGCGTTCCACCAGCTGGGGTGGGGCGCTGCACCACATGTCGAGGTCCCCGGCGGCGTACTCGGGATAGTCGAGGCGTTCGGCCAGGGCGCGGGCGGCGTCGAAGCTGGTGGAGTGACCGATCAGGCCGAACATGCGCGCAAGTGGGGCCGGGAGCAGGGGAGCCGGCTGTCACCGGCGACACATCCTGCCACGCTTGATCCTTCAGCCCCGACCTCAGCCCACCAGGGCCGCCGCCGCCATGCGGGCGATTGCCCGGGGGGCAAAGCCGATCTCCGTGAGCGCCTCCTGATAGGCGATCAGGAAGTCCTCGATCAGATCTTCCTTGCCCATCTGCAGCACGGCGGCGTCGGTGGCGACTCGCTCGAGCATGCGGCGCACATGGGGAAGGTTGTCGCGGTTGGCCTGCTCCAGCTCGGCGCGACTGGCCTCGAAGTGGGTTTTCAGCCACTCCTGGCCATAATTGAGATGGGTGTATTCGTCTTTGACCACACCTTCGGTGATCTTGCGGGCGAAGGGATCGGCCACCGGGATATAGATGTGGTAAGCGGCGATGGCAAAGGCCTCGATCAGCAGGGCCTGGATCAGCAGACAGGTCACCACCTTGCCCTCCGCCAGGGCGGCCTGGAAGTTGTCGCGCAGGGGGGAGAAGAACTCGCGGGCGAAGGGCATGTCGGCGGTCACGCCGAGGTTGGTGCCGCAGGCGGTGAAGCCCTTCATGTGCTTCAGCTCCATCCGGGCCAGACGGGCGAGCTCCTCAGCCTGATCGGGCAGGAGGCTGCCGATGGAGATGTAGTTGTCATGCGCTTCCTGCTCGCCCTCGATCACGATCGCGTTGATGCGGCTGTAGGCGTCCTTGTAGGCCTCGCTGGTGAAGTCGGGCAGGTCCTCGCCCGTCACGGCGCCGGGGACGGTCGTGCTGGTTTCGACGGTCGGCATGGGGGCCGCAAGGAAAGGATCACGGGACTGTAATCAACCCGGGACGGAAGTCGGAGGCCAGTCGCTGCGCAGCAGGGCGTCAAGTCGTCGGCGCCAGCCCTCCACCAGGCGCTCGAACAGCTCCGCCCCCAACGCCGCCGAAGCGTCCCGGGGGTCGCCGATCACGCCGCTGGCGCTCAACTCCCGGGTCCGCCAGGCGCAGGGGGCCTGGCCCTCCAGGCTCCAGCCCGGTGGGATCCCCTCCAGCTCCAGGCCATCGGCCCGGCGATCCGCTCCCGTCAGCTCCGGCGCCAGGTGGAGCATCAGCGAGGTTTCCGCCAGCCCGGCATGCAGCCCATGGCTGCGCTCCGGTTCCGGGATCAGGGCGCCGACGCCCTCCGGGCCGCGCCAGAGGAAACAGGGGAGCACGGCAAGCTGCGGCTGGCGGTCGCGCAGCTGGCGGGCCGCCACCTCCAGCAGGCCGATCTGCCCGCCATGGGCGTTGAGCAGCACCAGGCGCTGGAAGCCGGCCTTGGCCAGATCTTCGCCCACGGCCCCCACCAGGGAGAGGATCAGCTCGGCAGGGAGGCTGAGGGTGCCGGGGAATCCCCGGTGTTCGGGTGAAAAACCGAGGCTCTGCAAGGGCAACCGCAAGATCGGCAGCTCCGGATCGAGCCGCTCCAGCACCGCTTCGCACACCCGTTCCGCGAAGAGAGCATCGGTGCCCAGGGGCAGGTGGGGCCCGTGCTGCTCGATCGCTCCGAACGGCCAGAGCACGGTGCTGCCCGGCTCTGCCGCCCGCTGGCGCAGCTCCGGCCAGCTGAGCTGCTCCAGCCGCCGCAGCGGAGCGGGCTGGGGTGGCGACGGGGCACTGGGCGATCCGGCGGGGGGCGGAAGGGGGGGGGGCATGGCGGCTGTCGCCGGTGGGTCGCGTTGCGCTCCGTACAGTGATAAGACCCGTCCTCCCCTGAGGCCATGGCCGCAAGCGGCAAGCCCGCCCAGACACCCGCGCCGGCATCGGCCCAGCGCCCCGCCGCCCGAGGTCCCCAACCCCCGGCCGGTGGGGTGCAGCCCCCCCGCAGGCCCCCCCAGGTGCTGATGATCCGCAAGGAGGAAGCCAGCGCCGCTGCAGCGGAGCCTGCCACTCCGGCCACCGAGCCCCAGCCCCCCCGCACCTCCCCCTCCGGCCCCGAGGGGGCCAGCGGCAATCCCAGCGCCGCGCCTGCGCCGGTCCGCCGCGTCGACGACGACGACGATCTGGGAGGGATGACGATGGCCGACCTGCTCGGTCCCGAGCCCTCCCGCGGCCGTCGCTCGGACAGCCGCCGCCCCGTGCCCGCCACCGGGGATGCCGCTGGGCAGGCCGCCGCCTTCCGCAGCGTCGACGACTTCGACTTCGACGAACAGGCGTTCCTCGCCGCCCTTGATGAGAACGAGCCCGTGGGGGCCACCGGCGAGGTGGTGCCCGGCGTGGTGATCGGCGTCGAAAGCGACGGGGTTTATGTCGACATCGGTGGCAAGGCCCCCGGCTTCATGCCCAAGAAGGAGTGCGGCCTGGGGGTGATCACCAACCTCAAGGAGCGGTTTCCGAAGGGGGCGCCGGTGGAGGTGCTCGTCACCCGCGAGCAGAACGCTGACGGCATGGTGACCATCAGCGCCCGGGCCCTGGCCCTGCGCCAGAGCTGGGAGAAGGTGCGCCAGCTGGAAAAGGAGGGCAAGGTGGTGCAGGTGAAGATCAACGGCTTCAACCGCGGCGGCGTCACCTGCGATCTGGAGGGGCTGCGCGGCTTCATTCCCCGCTCCCAGCTGAACGAGGGGGAGAACCACGAGGCGCTGGTGGGTCGCACCGTGCCGGTCGCCTTCCTTGAGGTGAACCTGGAGACCCGCAAGCTGGTGCTCTCCGAGAAACGGGCGGCCACGGCGGCGAAGTTCGCCGAGCTGGAGGTGGGCCAGCTGGTGGAGGGCCAGGTGGTGGCAGTGAAGCCCTACGGCTTCTTTGTGGATCTCGGCGGCGTCAGCGGCCTGCTGCACCACTCCAGCGTCACGGGGGCCGCCCTGCGGGATCTGCGGGAGGCCTTCCAGCAGGGCGACCGGCTCAAGGCGCTGATCACCGAACTCGACCCCGGCCGCGGCCGGATCGCCCTCAACACCGCGCTGCTGGAGAACCAGCCCGGCGAGCTCCTGATCGCCCGCGACACGGTGATGGCGGAGGCCGCCGAGCGGGCCAACCGCGCCCGCTCCCTGCTGCGCACGCAGGAGCAGGCGGCCGGATGAGCGCCGCGCCGGCCCCGGACTGGGAACTCGACTTCTACTCCCGGCCGATCCTCGAGCCCGACGGCAAGAAGCGCTGGGAACTGCTGATCTGCGCCAGCCCCGGCGCGGGACTCGGCGAAACCGGCCCGTCCTTCCAGTGGCTTCGCCCCTGCCCCGCCGGCTCGGTGAACTCGATCTGGCTGCGGGAGGCGATCGAAACGGCCCTGGCGGAGGCCCAGAGCCAGGGTCTGGGTCGTCCCCGCCGGCTGCGCACCTGGCGAGCCTCGATGCGGCCGATGGTGCAGCGGGCGGCCGAGGGCCTCGGCCTGGAGCTGGTGCCCAGCCGCCGCTGCTACGCCCTGCTCGACTGGCTGCGGCAGCGTGAAGCTGAGGTGTACCCCGGCGAGCCCGGTTATCTGGCGGGGCCGCTGGCGCCCCCACCGGAACCCGTGCGCTCCCCGCCCCTGCCGCTGCCGGAGGTGGCCCGTGGCGATCGCTGGAGCTGGGCCACCCTCAGTGCCGCCGCCCTGACGGAAGCCAGCGCCTGGCCGATCGACTTCGCCGCCCTGGCAGCCATTCCCCCCCTCGCCGATGCCAGCGTGCCGGTGCCCGGCATCCGCCTGTTCAGCCGCTCCCGGGCCCTGGCCATGGCTGGCTGGCTGGCGGGTCTGGAGCCGGCCCGGCTGGCGGTGAGCGGCCGCCAACTGGTGCTGGAGGCCGGCCTGGAAGACCGTTGGCTGCTCAGCGACCTGCCGCCCCAGGAGGCCGCCGCCGCCGCCGAGGCCCTCGCGGCAGCGCGCCAGCAGGCCGGGGGTCTGCAGTTTCTGGCGGTGCAGAGCGACGAGGACGCCACCCGCCTGCAAGGCTTCTGGCTGCTGCGCGACCTGCCCGATGGCTGAGGCCCTCGAGCCCCCGTTCGACCGACCAGACGCCGGCTTCAACACCCTGGCAGGCTGGACCTGGATCGGCACCTACGGCGGCTACTACCTCCAGGCCAACCTGCTGGCGGAGTTTGAGCATGGCTTCTTCACCCGCCAGTGGCAGGGCCGCCCACCGGAGGTGCTGGCGGGCTTCCTCAGCGCCGGGGTCAGCGTGCACCGTCCGCAGCAGATCCACAGCGCCCTGGTGCTGTCGGCCAGCGCGGCCAGCGGCGAGCCCTGGCCCGAGGCCGACGGCCTGGTGAGCGACGCCGGCGGCCAGAGCCTCTGGGTCTGCGGGGCCGACTGCACACCGGTGCTGATCGCCGATCCGGCCAGCGGCCGGGTGGCCGCCTGCCATGCGGGCTGGCGGGGGGTGGCGGGCCGAATCCTGCCGGGGGCGATCGCCGCGCTGGAAGCCGCCGGCAGCCGCCGCGAGCAATTGCTGGTGGCCCTCGGGCCGGCGGTGAGCGGTGCCCGGTACCAGGTGGAGCGTCCCGTCAGCCTGGAGGTGGCCCAGGCCCTGCGCCCCAGCCGTCGCGAGCCGGCGGACTGCGGTGCCCTGCAGGACGACCCCGACCCAAGCCGTGACCGCCTCGACATCCGTCTGGCCAGCCTGCGCCAGCTCGCCCATGAGGGCATCGACCGCTCGCGGGTGGCGCTCTGCCCGCTCTGCACCGTGGCCGAACCGCTGCTGTTCCACTCCTGGCGCCGCGATCAGGTGAAGGCGGTGAACTGGAGCGGCATCGTCGATCAGTCCTGAGGCCAGAGGCTGAGCTGCACCGCCGCGGGATCGGCGGGGCGGGGGCGCCTGCTCCGACGAGCCCGGGTTCCAGGCGCCGGGGGGGAGGCGGCGAGCCAGCTGAGCAGAGCGCGGCGGCCGGCGGCATCGAGGCGCTCCAAGTCGAGGGGGGCGGGCAGCAGGGCGGTCGCGCCGGAGCTGGCCCAGGCCAGCTCCGCCTCGGGGAAGCGCGCCGCCGCGAAGGGCCGGGGATCCGCGCCCAGGGGGGAGAGACCCGCCAGGGGATCGCTGACGGGAGCCTGCCGCTGCCGCTCCAGCCGCTCCAAGCGCCGCCGCCGGGCCTGGTCGTAATCGAGCACCGGCGCCGGATAGTCGGAGCGGGGCGGCGGAGCCCCGAGCTGGTCGTTGGTGAGATCGGCGAGCTCAGGCAGCCAGCGGCGGATGAACACCCCCTGGGGATCGCAGCGATCCACCGCCACCTGGCCGGGGTGGTAGATGCGCGTCCAGGCGCCGCTGCCCACCTGGGTGGCGCCCGCCTGCATCGCCCACTGCCAGTGGTCGATCGGGCAGTCGCCATCGATCAGATGGCGCATGTAATGCAATGCGCCCCAGCGCCAGTCGATGCCGCAGAGATTGGTGAGGAAACTGGCGGCGATGGCGCGACTGCGGAAATTCAGCTCCCGCCAGCCCCCCTCCGCCAGCAGGCAGCGGGCGGCGGCATCGACGATCGGGAAACCGGTGCGGCCTTCGCGCCATGCGGCGTAGAGCTCCTCCTGCTGGCCATCCAGCAGCGCCGCATCCGGGTCGTCATGGCAGCTCCAGAGGGGGCGGATCTCGAGTTGGGGGAGATAGCGGAAGCGCTGGGCCATGCCCGCGCCCCAGCGCAGGCGGCTGAACAGCTGGCGGGCGCTGCGGCGCCGGCCCGTATCGGGGTCGGCCGCCAGGGGCCGCAGCTCGTGCAGTGCGCGGCGGGCGCTGATCACCCCGAACTTCAGATAGGGGCTGAGGCCGCTGGTGACCCGGGCGGCGGGGTAGCTGAGCTGCCAGTAATAGGTGCGGGCCGCGGGTCCGTCGCGGAAGCGGCGCAACAGTTCCAGGGCGGCAGCGGTGCCGGCGGGGGGCAGGGGCTTGCCGTCGGCGCGCAGGCCGAGCCGCGCCAGGTCGGGGATGGGGGCGGGATCGAGGTCGGGCGGCACCTCCAGCCGCGCCGGGGCCGGCAGGGGCGCCTCCGCCATCGCCGTCAGCCAGGAGCGGCGCCAGGTCGGATAGGAGAGCAGCTCAGCGGTGGCCCCCGGCGGTTCGATCCAATGCAGCGGCACGCCGTCGCGTCGCAGGGCCGCAGCCACGCGGGCATCCCGCAGCCGCCCGACGATGCGCTCGCTGTCGGCATGGGCGAGCACCCGCTGGGCACGCCAGCGGCGGGCCAGCTCGGGCAGCAGCTGCAGCGGATCGCCGTGGCACACCAGCAGGCGGCCGCCACGGCGGCGCAGATCGCCGTCGAGGGCCTGGAGACTGGCGAGCATGAAGGCCACCCGCGCCACGCCGGTCTCGGGGTGATGGAGCAGGGCCGGATCGAGAACGAACAGCGGCAGAACGGCACCAAGCCGACAGGCCTGCTGCAGAGCCGGATGGTCATCCAGGCGCAGATCGCGGCGGAACCAGAGAATCGTCAGGCTCATCGTTCCTGGTCAGTGATGAGCTAGAGCACGGCCGTGTGGTTGCATGGGCTGGCGATGACTGGCTTGATTCAAGATCCTGACGTTTGCCATGGCGGCCGACTTGCAGCTCGGCCGGCGGGATGAGAGAATGCACAGGAAGCAATTTTCTCGCGTCATGCTCACTGGTGCCGACCTGCTCGCCAAGGTCAAGGAGTTGGGTGATGTCAGCAAGTCTGACCTCGTTCGCGCCTGCGGCTATGTCTCGTCCAAGAAGGATGGGACCGAACGGCTGAACTTCACCGCCTTCTATGAGGCCCTCCTCAATGCCAAGGGCGTCGATTTCGGCGCCGCCCCCAAAGCCGGCAAAGCCGGGCGCAAACTGAGCTTCGCCACCAAGGTGCAGTTCAACGGCAACCTGATGGTCGGCAAGGCCTACACCGCCATGCTCGACCTCAAGCCCGGCGACGAATTCGAGATCAAGCTCGGTCGCAAGCAGATTCGCCTGGTGCCCCTCGGCGCGGAGGATGAAGAAGGCTGAGGCCAACCGCCTCCGCCAGCTTGATGCCGTCGATCGCTGCCGAGAGGATCCCGCCCGCATAGCCCGCCCCCTCACCCCCGGGATAAACCCCGGGGGTGTTCACGCTCTCGAAGGTCTGGGGATGGCGCGGAATCCGCAGCGGT
>JBILEP010000079.1:0-7858 GCA_044352045.1 Cyanobium sp.
GCCCACTGCGTGGCGGGCATGCAGGCGGATGAGGCGCGGCTGGCCGAGCTGCTCGATCGCAGCCTGATGCTGGTCACCGCCCTCACCCCGGCGATCGGCTACGACCGGGCCTGTGCCATTGCCCGCCATGCCCATCGCCATGGCCTGAGCCTGCGGCAGGCCGCCCTGGATCTCGGTGAGATCAGCGGCGAGGAGTTCGACCGCTGGCTGCGCCCCCAGGAGATGGTCTGAGTCCGCCGCCGCGGCTCAGGGACTGCCAGGGGAAGGCAAGCTGACCTTCGGCGGGGAAGGGCCACGACCCAGCGAACCCCGATGGATCCCGTAGGCCATCAACGCCAGAGCGGCGAGGGAGGTGCCCAGCACCACGATCAGGCCCAGCCAGAGGTTGCGGCGGGAACGGGGCGGTGGCGGATGGTCCGGGCGGCGGCGGGCCTCGAACAGGGCAAGGGCCTCCAGCGCCGACCCCGGCTTCACGCTGGCCAGGGGAGCGATGCGGGAGGCGATCTGCTCCAGCCGCTCCGGCCGCACCGTCAGCCGCTGAGCGATGGCCTGGGCGATCTCAGCACGCTGGGGAGGGCCGTGATGCAACAACCCCAGAAAGCCATGGGACACCAGGGGGGTGAAGATCCGCAGGGCGTGGCGGTCCGCCTCGTTGCTGGCGACGCGATCGAGAAGCCCCAGGGTTGTCTGGGAGTCCAAGTCCTGCAGCGGCGGCCCGCCATGCAGCACCTGAAGTCGGCGCAGGAGCAGGGCAAAGCGCGTGGCCACCTCCGGGATGGGTGGGTGAAACGGAAGCCGGTGGGCCGATGCCGGCGCGGACGGATCGGGATCCAACGGAGGGGGATCCGGCAAAGGGGAATCTGTTGGCGATGGAGCCATGGCCATCGATGGCATTCCTCCGCCAACGTAGCCCCGCGCCAACCCAGGCTCTCAGAGCAGGTTCGCTGCCAATTCGGCCAGCTGGGAGCGCTCACCCCGCATCAGCGTGACGTGACCGGCGAGGGTTTGCCCCTTGAAGCGCTCCACCAACCAGGTGAGGCCGTTGCTCTCGGCGTCCACATAGGGATTGTCAATCTGATAAGGATCGCCGGTCAGCACGATCTTTGTCCCCTCACCCACCCGCGTCACGATCGTCTTCACCTCATGGGGAGTGAGGTTCTGGGCCTCATCCACCACCATGTATTGGCGCGGGATCGAGCGTCCGCGGATGTAGCTGATCGCCTCCACCTCCAGCAGTCCCATCCCCTTCAGGTCGCTCCAACTGCTGCGGGGCGCCCGTTGGGAGCCGCGGCTCTGCTGCCCCTCCTCGCCAGCCCCCAGGAGGTAGTCGAGGTTGTCGATGATCGGCTGCATCCAGGGACCCATCTTCTCCTGGATGTCGCCGGGGAGAAAACCGATGTCCTTGCCGAGGGGGATCACCGGACGGGTGACGAGCAGCCGGTCGTATAGGCGTTCGTCCGCCACCTGGTTGAGACCAGCGGCCAGGGCCAGGAGGGTCTTGCCGGTGCCGGCCTTGCCCACCAGCGTGATCAGCTGCACCTCCGGATCGAGCAGCAGGTCGAGGGCAAAGGTCTGCTCCCGGTTGCGGGGATGAATCCGCCCCAGCCGCGCCCGCGGCGCCCGCTGCAGGGGCCGAAGGCTGGCGCTGCGACCGTCGTAGCGCGCCAGCAGGGTGTGGTTGGGCTGGGCCCGGTCCACCAGCGTCACCCCTTCGTTGGCCTGCAGCCCCGCAGCGCCGCCGGTGCCCTCGGGCAGCGCCGCTGCGCTCAGACCCGCTTCGTCCTTGACCCGGTCCATCTGCTCGGCACTCACCCAGGCCTCACAGAAGCCGGGGTAGAGATCCCCGATATCCACCTTGTCCGTGGTGTAATCCTGGGCGGTGAGGCCCACGGCATCGGCCTTGATGCGCAGGTTGGTGTCCTTGGTCACCAACACCACCGGCGCGTGGCCACCCATCACCTCCTGCATGCGCTGCTCAAGCGCCACCGCCAGGATGTTGTTGTCGCCGTTGCCCCCCTTCAGCTCCGGCGGCAGCTGGCTCAGGGTTTCACTGCGGCAGAACACCACCTTCAGCTCACCGCCGCTGGCCGCGTCGATCACCACCCCCTCGGCGAGATTGCCCTTCTGACGCAGCTCATCCAGCAGACGGGACACCTGGCGGGCGTTGCGGCCCTTCTCGGAGGGGTCGCGTTTGAAACGGTCGATCTCCTCGACCACCTCGATCGGCACCACCACCAGGTTGTCCTGGAAGCGGAGCAGGGCCTGGGGGTCATGCAAGAGGACGTTGGTGTCCAGGACGAAGGTCTTGCGCATGCCAGTGGCCGGGCCGGGGCGTGCCTTGGAACCTAGGGCCTCCGTGCACTTACGCTCCGCCGGTCCGCGACCCGACTGGTTTCCGAGTGCCGCCCGCCCTCTCCCTCCTGCTCGTTCTGCTGCTGCTCGCCGGCCTCGGCCTCCTGGTTCTGGAGCTGCGCCATCGCCTTCGCCCCGCTTCGCCACTGCAGCTGATCCCCGCACCCTTCCAGGTGCGACGCCGCTCCCAGGGCCTGGAGATCAGCGGCGAGATCACGATCCGCAACCCCCATCCGCGCATGGAGGTGTTCGTGCCCGAGCTGCGGGTCGAACCGGTGCTGCTTGGCCGCGGCGATCTCAGCGAGGTGCAGAGCCGGGTGCGCATCACCGCCCTCCATCCCGATGAGGAGGCCCGCCCCGACGGCTACTGGGCGGCTTACATCGTCAAGGGTCGCAAGAGCACCGGAGCCCGCGTGCGGCTCACCCTGATGGGCCCCGCCGGGGTCGATCTTGAATCCTTGCTCGACACCCTCTGGATCGATCTCCACTGGGTCAACTACGGACCCTTCGGTCGCCTCTGGCGACGCCACGGCATCCTCGTTCCCCTCCAGAAACCCGAGCCCCTGGCCGCCAACGCCGCCCAATGGCGGGAGGGGGAGGGCTGTCGGGTGCTGCCCGTGCGCACCCACTTGCTGGGGGTGCTCGACGATCCCCAGGCGGTGCTGGAGCGTTATACCGGCAGCCTGCTTCAGCCCGGCGATGTGCTCACCATCGGCGAGACGCCCCTGGCGGTGATGCAGGGCCGGTACCACCACCCCTCCACCGTGGAGCCGTCGCTGCTGGCCCGCCAGCTCTGCCGAGGCTTTCACCCCACCAGCAGCCTGGCCACCGCCTGCGGCCTGCAGACCCTGATCGACATCGTCGGTCCGGCCCGGGTGCTCTTCGCCTGGTGTGCCGGCAGCGCCCTCAAGCTGGTGAACATCAAGGGGGTCTTCTACCGGCTGGCTGGGGAACAGGCCCGTCTGATCGACGATGTCACCGGCACCACTCCCCCCTACGACCAGACCTTGGTGCTCGGGCCCGTGGCCCCCGAGGCTTTCTGCAACCGCATGGCCACCGCCCTGGGGGTCGCCATCGCCGTCGTCGACGTCAACGACCTGGGGCGGGTCAAGGTGCTCGCCTCCAGCCGCGGCTGCGACGAGGAGCTGCTGCAGCGGGCGCTGCGTCCCAACCCCGCCGGCAATGCCAACGAACGCACCCCCTTGGTGCTGGTGCGACCCGCCTGAAGCCGGCCCCTGAACGGCCCCTGGCTCGCGCCCGTAGGATAGGGATAAGCCTTTTCTTCACTGCAACGCAGGCTCCTGCCGCGCCGTGGCGCCAGGTGAGCCTTTTCTCTCCCTTCCCCAAGCCTTCCCACCCCCGTGCCGGTGCCCTCCGCGCCCCCCACCAGTCCCGCCGAAGCTCCGAATGGAAAGCCTTCGCTCGCCCTCCCGAGCGCTGCTTCCGGGCCCGCCGGCTGGACCGTGGAAACGCTGCAGGGCTGGCATCTGCCCCTGCTGGATGACCCGGCCTTTCTGCCCCTCCAGCCCCTCCTGCAACGGGCCCTGCTCCTGGCGGTTCCCGAACGGCTGATCACCGCCGTGGCCGCCTCCCGACCCCTCGTGCCCCATGGCCTGGTGGCCTGGAAGCGCGATGCCCGGGGCCGCCAGCAGGCCCTCGGGCTGATCCTCAGCCGTCGCCTCAACCGCAGCGGCAGCTGCTGGCAGATCGAGCACCTGCGCCTGGCTCTGCGCGCGGCCGCCGATCCCAGCGCCCCCTCCCGCCAGGAGCTGAGCTGCGCCCTCTTGCGGGAAGCGATCCAGAGGGGTCGCGGCGCCGCCAGCTGGATCGCCGTGGCCGCCAGCGTTGACCACGACCGCCTGGCCGCCCTGCGGGAACAGGGCTTCCAGCCCCAGCGCACCGACCGCCTGTGGCGCTGGAGCGTCACCGACAGCGGCCCGCTTCCCCCCCTGCCGGCCCCCCTGCAGCTCTGGCCCCTGAATCGGCGCACCGCTTCCCTGCTCTGGCACCTGGAGCAGGCGGCCTGCCCCGCCCAGTTGCGCCAGCTGCTCGACCGCCGCATCGAAGACATCCTCGACCAGAGCCAGGGCCGCGGCTGGCTGCTGGTGGATCCGAGCCGGCGTGAGGCCGTCGCCGGCGCTCGCCTGCTCAGTGACCATCCGGCCGGGGGCCATCTGGTGGAGTTCACCGTCCATCCCGGCTGGTCCCACCTGCTTGGCGCGCCAACCGAGCGGCTGCTGCGGGAGCTGGCCCGCGGCGATGGCAATCTCTGGCTGCTCAGCGAGGCGGGGGATGGGGAGCGGCGGGCCTGGCTCGAATCCCTCAAGGCCGAGGCCTGTGGAGAACAGGTGTTGATGGCCCGCAGCGTCTGGCGACGCCAGGAACTGCAGCCCCTGCGCGGCTCGGCCCGCCGCCGCCTCGCAGCCGTGCTTGAGCAGTTCCAGCCCCGGCGGCAGCCCATCCCCAGTCCGTTCCATCTGCCTCCCGGCGCCCACCTCGGCCGCCCTCTGATTGACCGCTGAGCGGGTGGAGGCCTCCCCGCCCTGCTCCGCCCTCGCCCTCGATCTGGGCCGGCGGCGCATCGGACTGGCCGGTTGCGATCCCCTCGGCCTCACGGTCACTCCGCTTCCAGCCCTGCTCCGCGGGGCCTTCCACGACGATCTCGCCAGCCTGGCGGCCCTGTTGCGTCAGCGGGGGGCCCGGGCCCTGGTGATCGGCCTTCCCCTCGATGCCCAGCAACAGCCCACCCCCCAAGCGTCCCACTGCCGCCGGTATGGCCTGCGCCTGGCCCACGCCCTGGCCCGCCAGGGACTGCCCCTGCCGTTGGCCTGGGTGAATGAGCACGCCAGCAGCTGGGCGGCGGCGGAGCGCTTCGGCCTGCACGGCGACCGCAGCGGCCGGCTCGACAGCGCCGCGGCGGCCCTGCTCCTGGAACAATGGTTGCGGGAGGGACCGTCCGCCCGTTCCCCAGAACCCGATCGCGGCGCGATCGCCGGCTCTGGAGCATCCTGAAACCAACCGCCCCCCTGAGATGACCACCGACGCCGCTCCGATGACGGGCTCCGAAGACGTACCCACCGTGCTCGTGAGCGACAGCGCCGGCCGCCAGTTGCTCTGTTTTCTTGAGCAGATGATCCCGGTCGAGGGGGTCGACTACGGCCTGCTCACCCCGGTGGACACCCCGGTGTGCCTGGTTCGCATCGCCGAGGATGACGACGATGAGGACGAGCTGATCGAAGAGCTGGATGCCGCGGAGGAGGTTCTGCGGGTCGCCGATGTGGTCCTGCAGGAGCATGACCTCACCCTGATCCGCTCGGCGGCCACCCTCACCGTCAGCGGCGAGCTGGAGGAGAGCGACCCCGAGGAGCTGGAGGAGGATCTCGACGAGGAGATCGACGGCGAGGACGAGGACGAGGAGAGCGATCTTTACGAAATGCTCATCCAGTTCCGTGCTGGCGATCAGGAATACGGCCTCTACATTCCCTTGGATCCCTTCTTCGTCGTCGCCCGCCTCGACGGCGGCGAAGGGGTGTTGGTGGAGGGGGAGGAATTCGAGCGGGTCCAGCCCCTGATCGAACAGGAACTCGAGGAGCGGGAGTCGGAGCCCTAAATGCTGCGCCAATTGCTCATCCCCGACTGGCTGCCCGGTCGCACCGTGCCCCAGCTGCCGCTCCAGGAGTTGCTGGAGCGGGCCTTGCCGATCCGGGCGCTGATCCTTGATGTCGACCGCACCCTGCTGCCACGTCGCAGCGCTTCCCTGCCCCCCAGCGCCGAGCAATGGCTGCGGGAAGCCCTCCGCCATCTGCCGATCCACCTGCTGAGCAACAACCCCTCCCGGCGTCGCATCGGCACCGTGGCCGAACAGCTCGGGGTTCCCTTCACCACCTCCGCCGGCAAACCGCGCCGCTCCGCCCTGCGGCGGGTGCTGGCCGACCTGGGCCTGCCGCCAGCCCAGGTGGCGCTCCTGGGCGACCGGCTGTTCACCGACGTGCTGGCCGGCAACCGCCTGGGCCTGTTCACCGTGCTGGTCAAACCGATCGACCCCGACGGACGCCCCTGCCAACGGGACCATCTGCAGAATCTGGAGCTGCGCATGGCCCGCTGGGTCGGCACCGGTCTGGGCTGATGGCCAGACGGCGGGTGATCAAGGTGGGCACAAGCCTGCTGCGGGGCGACCCGCAACGGCCCACCGCGGCGGTGATCGCCGACATGGCCGCCTGCCTGGCGCGACAGCTGCGGCGCGGCGATTCGATCGTGCTCGTCACCAGCGGCGCGGTGGGCCTGGGCTGCGAGGCCCTAGGCCTGGCGAAGCGGCCCACGGAGCTGGTGGCCCTGCAGGCCGCCGCCGCCGTGGGCCAGGGACGTCTGATGGCCCTCTACCAGGACGCCTTCGCCGTGCGGGGCCTGCGGGTGGCCCAGGTGCTGCTCACCCGCGGCGACCTGGCCTCCCGCCGTCGTTACGGCAACGCCCGCCTCACCCTCGCCCAGTTGCTGGAGTGGGGCGTGGTGCCGATCGTCAATGAGAACGACACCCTGGCCACCGAGGAGCTGCGCTTCGGCGACAACGACACCCTCTCAGCCCTGGTGGCGGTGGCGGTCGGAGCCGATGAACTCGTGCTCCTCACCGACGTGGACAGTCTCTACTCCGGTGATCCCCGCAGCGATCCCGAGGCGCGACCGATCGCCGAGGTGCGCGATCTGGCGCAGCTGGAGCAGCTGGTGGCCGTCGCCGGCGGCGGCGGCCAGTGGGGCACCGGCGGCATGACCACCAAGCTGGCGGCGGCCCGCATCGCCACCTCCAGCGGCATCGCCGTCCGCCTCGCGGATGGCCGTGATCCGGCGGTGCTGGAGGGCCTGCTCCTCGGCAAGGCCGCCGGCACCCTCTTCCTCCCCAGCGGCAGCCCCCTGCCGGAGCGCAAGGGCTGGCTGGCCCACGCCCTGTTGCCCAAGGGCAGCCTGCGGGTCGACCGCGGCGCCGCCCAAGCCCTGCTGGAGCGTGGCGCCTCGCTCCTGGCGGTCGGCATCCGGGCGGTGGAGGGGGACTTCGCGCGCCAGGAGCCGGTGCGGATCGTCGGTGAGGGCGGCGAGGAGCTGGGCCGTGGCCTCTCCAGTCTGAGCAGCGATGAGCTGCGGCGGATCCTGGGGCTGGGCCGGGAGGAGATCCGCCAGCGCTTGGGCGGCGACAGCGACGCGGTGGTGCATCGCGATCACTTCGTGCTCACCGGCGCCCCGGGCCTGTCCTGAGGGCCGGCGCGCCTACGATCCGGCCGCCACGCCCCTCGGCCATGCGCTTCAGCAGCCTGCTCGCCCAGCTCAGCAGCGTCGAATCCGGCTGCCGCCGCGCGCTGGCGGATGACCCAGAGCTCTATGGCGCCGAGGCGATCGACCGGGCCGGTCCCGGTGAGCTCAGTTTCCTGGAGCCGGGCCATGCCCTCGCCGCCACGCTCGGAGGCTGTCGGGCCGGCGCCCTGCTGATCCCCGCCAGGGGCGAGGAGGCAGAGGCCCT
>JBILEP010000080.1:0-7845 GCA_044352045.1 Cyanobium sp.
GCCGATCCCCGCTGGCCGCGACCTGGCCAAGGAGCAGCGGGCGATCGAGACCTGGCTGCGTTGGCTCCGCCAGGCGGCCCTGCAGAGCCGGGTGGACATCGCCGCTGAGGCGTCGGATCTGATCGATGGGCTGCAGCGCGGACGATTGAGCTGGGTTCCCTGCTACAGCCTGCATCTGATGCGCCTGCAGAACAGCATGGGGGCGCGTCTGGGCGTCGCCCCCCTGCCGGGCGGCCCTGGCGGCCAGGCCAGCCCCTTCTCCTCCCTGCGGATCTGGGCCTTCGGCACCGATTCCTCCGCCAACCAGCGGCGGCTGGCCGAGGACCTGGCCCGCTTCACCCTCAGCCCCAAGCAGCAGCGCGAGCTCACCCTCACCAGCCAGTCGGTGTTGCCGGTGAACCGCTACGTGACGGTGCCGGTGGCGGAATCCGGACGGCTGGCGGCGATGGCGGCGGCCCAACGGCAGTTCCGCGCCATCGGCAAGCTCTTGGCCACGCCCTTCTCCGCCGATCGGGTGCGCAGCCTTCTGCAGCCGATCGAGCAGGTGATCTATGAGGTGATGCTGGGGGTGACCACACCGGAGGAGGGGGCTCGCCGCATCCTGGCGCTGCGGAGGCGGCCATGACCCCCCTGATCCAGGAACCCCTGGGCTGGTTGGCCCTGCTCTCCCGCCCCAATGTGCTCCTGCAGATGGGCTTGGTGGGGGTGGCGCAGCTGCCCTTGCTGGGCCTGGGCGGCGTCCTGCTCGCCCTGGCGGGCCAGCGCTGGGGGCTGGTGCTGCTGGTGGGCCAGATCCTGGCCACCTGGCTCGGCCTGCGGCTGCTCGAAACCCAGCTGCTGAAACGCTGGCTGCCCCCTGATCAACTGCGGTTGCTGGTCAGCCAGGTGTTGCGCCCCCTGTTCCTGGTAGGGGTGCTGCTGGTCAGCCTCGACGCCCTCGGCAGCCTCCAGGCCCTCGCCACCCAGCCGCTGGGGGTCTGGTTCGGCAGCCCGATCAAGCTCGGTCGGCTGTTTGAGGTGATCCTCTGGCTCTACTTCGTGGTAGTGGGCTCTGCCCTGCCCGCCATCTGGGTGGGCTGGCTGGTGCAGCGCGGGCTGGAGCTCAGCGATGGCGGCCGCCGCGCCTTCTCCCTGGTGATCCGCTACCTGATCGTGGCGTTGGCGTTCATCTGGGCGCTGGAGCGGCTCGGCATCAACCAGACCGGCGTGCTGGCGGTGGCCGGTGGCCTCTCGGTGGGCCTCGGCTTCGGCGTCAAGGAGGTGTTCTCCAATTTCATCTCCGGTCTGTGGCTGCTGTTTGAGGGTTCGGTGCGCCCCGGCGAGGTGCTGATGCACGACGGTGAGGCCTGCGAGGTGCGGCGGCTCGGCCTGCGGGCGGCCACCCTCTGGCGCGGCAGCGACAACGCCGAGCTGGTGGTGCCGAACCAGACCTTCTTCACGCAAACCACCACCACCTACACCCGCAGCGACCGGATGCGCCGCTGTCGCTTCGAGCTCCAGGCTGCCGCCAACTGGCCGCCCCAGGACATCCTCGACCTGCTGATCCAGATCGCCAGAGCCCATCCCGAGACCCTGCCCCAGCCGGCCCCCCAGGCGCGACTGCTGGAGTTCGGCAAGGAGATGAACCGCTATGGCCTCAGTTTCTCGATCGCCAATCCCCTCAACGCCGGTCGGGTGACGGCTGAGGTGCTGCTCGCGATCTGGCAGGGCTTCGCCAGCCGCGGCATCCTCACCGTTCCCTCTGTCCCGGCCGCGGCCGCGGAGCAGGCGGAGGCGGGGGATCAGGACCCGGGCTGATCCCGCCCCACCCCCCGGATCGCCCGCAGGATCGCCCGGCGCTCAAAGGCCAGGGACACCCCCAGGGCCAGGCCGCAGCCCATCAGGTAATCGATCCAGCGGCTGGGCACATACCAGTCGGTGAGCACCCCATAGCCGGCGAAGGTGACGCCGCTGGAGATCAGGGCGGTGCGCAGGTGCAGCCCCAGCCCCAGCACCTCCAGCAACCCCGCGGTTCCCCCCAACGCCAGCCCCACCGCCACGTCGTTGACACCGAAGGTGTTGAACACCAGCCAGGGCATCAGCACACCGAGGCTGACGCCGATCATCCGGTCGCGCACCCGCGCCACGGTGGCGGCGACGCTGTCGTTGAGCAGCAGCACCACGCCGAAATAGAGGTATTTGGGATTCAGGGCCCCCAGGCCCATGCCGATGCTCAGGGCCAGGGCGGAGACGATCAGCTTGCGCCAGAAGAAGCGTTCCGCGAAACGCTGGGCCAGGCTGCGAGGCGGCGGTGGCGGCGGCTCGGGGCTCTCGGGGGCCTCGTCGGCGGGCAGCCGCAGCAGGGCCTGCAGCCCCGCCCCGAAGGTCAACCCGATGATCACAGCGAGCAGCTCATGCCAGGCCCCGAGCCAGGTGGCGTCGCTGCCGAGCAGGGGCAGCACGGCCACCACGGCAATCAGGTTGCGGGCCAGTTTGAGGTGATCCGGCAGGGCCTGGGCCAGCAATTGGGCGCAGACGGTGACCACCGCGAACTGCCACACCGTGGGGCCGGCGATCAACGGCCGCAGCAGCGTGCCCAGCCCCAGGCCGACCGCCACGATCACCGGCAGCAGCACGAACAGCGGCGGCGGCCAGCGGCTGAAGTCGGGGCGCACGATCACCGCCGCCACCACCACCCCGTAGGCCGCGCCGCTGCCCAGCCCCAGGGCATGGCAGACCGACCAGGTGAGGGCCGTGGCCAGGGCCACCACCAGCACCAGACGCAGGCCGCGCAGAGGGCCGGCGACCGGGGCGGCGGCGGGGGTCAAGGCCGTGCCGCCAGGCTGCGGATCCCACCCACCACCAGGCTGATCAGCAGCAGGGCCAGCCAGAACCAGAGGCGGGGCGGCTCGCTGCGGCTGCAGAGCAGCAGCAGCAGCAGGCTCACCCAGGGCCAGGGCGCCAGCCAGGGGGCCAGCAGGCGACGGCGCCAGGGAGGGCCGCTCATGAGCGCGCTCCGGCGATCCAACGCCAGAAGGGCAGGGCGTAACTGAGGGGGGAGCGATTCTCCACCTCCGCCTCCACCTCCGCCGGCGTGCGGCCGGGCAGGGGTCGGGCCGGGCCTTCGCCGCGGCTCCAGGCCAGGCCGGAGGGGGTGGGCGCCGTCTCCAGCCGCACCACCCCAAGCACCAGCGGCGCTCCGGTGCGGCCGGGCAGCTGGGCGGTGAGGTCACCGCCGTCGCCGAACGACTTCTGGCGGGCGCTGGCCATCAGGTTCATCGCCTCCTCCTGGCTGCCCACCGCCACCGCCACGTCCTCCGCGTCCACGCTCTCGCGGGAGAGGCTGAGCAGGCGCCCCGGCACCAGACCCCAGCGCTGCTCGCCGCTGCCGAAGCTGTCGCGACTGAGCAGCTGGGGATTGAGCCGCACCGCATCGCCCACCTCCAGGCGGGTGGCATCCGCCGCCGTGAACAGCACCACCGCCAGCTTCCCGTCCGCCGCCGCTGGCAGGCCGATGCTGCCGAGCTTCTGGCCCGGGGCCACGGGCTGGCCGGGCAGCACCGCCAGATCGAGAACCCGCCCCGCCACGGGGCTGAACACCAGCTGGCTGAACTCCTGGCTCTCCAGCGCCGCCCGCTGGGCGTTCAGCTCCGCCGCCTGGGCCCGCAGCGCCGCCCGCTGGGCCCGCAGTTCCGCCAGGCTGGCGTCCACCGCCGAGATGTCGGCGCGGTTGCGCAGCACCAGATCCTGCGCCCCCACCCACAAGGGGCTGTAGCGGGCGATGACCTGATCCCGCCGCAGGCCCTCCAGGGCCTCCAGCTGGCGGCTGACCGGCCGGTTGGTGGTCTGGATCTGGCTGCGCCGGCTGAGCAGGGCTCGCTGCTGGTCATCGAGGGCGCCGGCCTGCTCCCCGAGCACCTTCAACTGCTGGGCCACCGCCGCCAGCCGCGCCGCGGTGACCTGGGGGCCGCCGACCGCCGGGCCGCCTCCCGGGGCGCTCTCGCTGACCCGGTTCAGGCTGAGCAGCCGCTGGCCCTGGCGCACCTCCTCACCCACCCGCACGTCGATCGCCTGCACCTGCCCGGCGCTGCGGGCGTAGAAGCCGCGCCGGGCGTCGGGGGGCGCCATCAGGCCCATGCCCCGCACCAGAACCGGAATCGTCGGGCGGCTGGCCCAGTGCAGAGAGAGCAGCGTCACCACCAGCATCGGCACGACCTGGTACAGCCGCCAGAGGGAACTCGCCGCTGGAAGGGTCATGGGGTCGTCGCACTGGCCGGATGGTACGGGACAGTCCACGTATGGTCGGGCGGCCGCTGCCGCTTCCCGCACCGCCTTGTTCGCGTTCGCCGCCTCCCTTCGCCGCCGCCTGGCCCCGCTGGGCCTGGTGGCCCTGCTGCTGCCGCCCGGGGCCGCGGGCGCCGAGTCGCTCTCGCTTCGCCAGGTGCTGGAGCAGGGACTGGCGCACTCCCCCCAGCTGGAGCGCTCCGAGCGGCAGCTGGAGCGGGACGAGGCGCTGGTGGCGCTCAACCGCTCCCTGCTGCTGCCCCAGCTCGATCTGGTCGGCCTGGGCAGCTACACCCAGGTGGGCAGTTCCGTGGGGGTGATCACCAACCTGCCCACCCTGGGCGACATCAGCCTGTCGCTGGAGAACGGCGGTTACGCACTGCTGCGCAACAGCTTCGGCAACGCCGGGGTGGTGCTGGGGGCGGATCTCCTGCCCCTGCGCCAGTTCGCCCTGATCGCCGCCAGCCGCGCCCAGCGGCAGAGCAGCCGGGCCAGCCGGCGGGAGAGCGAGCGCCAGGTGCGCTTCGAGCTGGTGAGCACCTACCGCCAGCTGCAGCTCGCCCAGGCGCTGCTCCCCGTCTGGCGCTCCGCCCTGGCGGCCTCCACAGCGATCGAGAACGACGCCCGCGCCTTCCTGCGCCGGGGTCTGGCGGCCCGCATCGACCTGCTGCGCGCCAGCAGCCTGCGGGCCGCCGACCTGCAGGGGGTGGCCCAGGCGCAGGCCCAGCTGGAGGGCACCCGGGAGCAGCTGGCCGCCCTGCTCGGTCGGCCGGTGGCCACCCCGCTGGAGGCCGCCGATACGCTCCAGGAGCAGCCCCCCTGGCCGCAGGATCTGCCCACCACCGTGGAACGCTCCACCCAGGGTCGCCCCCTGCTGGAGGCCTTGCGCGAGCAGGAGCGGGCCCAGCGCCAGCAGGCCCGCGCCGCCAGGGCCGCGCTCTACCCGAGCCTGAAGCTGGTGGCCGGGGCCGGCTACAGCGGCAACCAGCTCAGCGCCCCGGTGCTCCAGCAGGGCGGCGCCATCAATGGGGCGCCGGTGCCGCTACCGCTGCCGAGCTTGGAGCAAAGCGGCTACGCGGCCGGCTCCTTTTACAACTGGGGTGTGGCCCTGCTGCTGCGTCAGCCCCTCTGGGATGGCGGCCGGGCCGGCTCTGGGGCGCGGCTGGCCGAGCGGGACGCCGATCTGGTTCGGGCCGACGAGGATGTGGCCCGCCAGCGGATCCGCCGCGAGGTGAGCCGCGCCTGGAGCGACCTGCAGGCCGCGCCGGCCACGATCGCCGCCGCCCGCGAGGCGGTGACCGCCGGCGAGCGGGCCGTGCGCGATGCCCGGCTGCGCTATCGGGCGATGGTGGAGCCAATCACCGAGGTGCTGCTGGTGGAGCGGGATCTGCAGGTGGCCCGTGCCGCCCTGCTGGGCGCCCTCACCCGCCAGGCTCTCGATCGGGCCCTGTTGGAGCGGGAAAGCGGCGTGGAGAGCGGCGATCCCTGAGGCGCCGCAGGCCCGGGACTCAGGCCTCGCCGGCCTCCACCTCCTCCAGGTTGCGCAGCAGGCTGCGGGCCTCATCGCGGCGCAGGACCAACACGCTCAGGGGCGGCAGGCAGAGGTCGAGGGAATTCTCGTAGCCGTGGATCCCCCAGGTGTCGGTGAACTTGCCGCCGAGATTGCCGAGGTTGCTGCCGCCGTAGCGGCTGCTGTCGCTGTTGAACACCTCGCTGTAGAAGCCCTCCAGGGGCACGCCAATCCGGTAGCTGCTGTGGCTGGTGGGGGTGAAGTTCGCCACCACCACCAGCCAGTTGCCGGTGGCGCTGCAGCGGCGCATGAAACTGATCACCGAGTGGCGGTTGTCGTTGCAATCGATCCACTGGAAGCCGTACTGGTCGAAATCGTCGCCGTAGAGCGCCGGTTCGGAGCGGTAGAAGGCGTTGAGGTCGTCCACCAGCCGTTGCAGAGCCAGGTGGGGTTCGTAGTTGAGCAGATCCCACTGCAGATCCCCCCAGACATTCCATTCGGCGCGCTGGCCAAACTCCATGCCCATAAAGATGGTTTTCTTGCCTGGATGGGTCCACATGTAGGCGAGCAGGGCGCGCACATTGGCGAACTTCTGCCAGTCGTCGCCGGGCATCTTGTGGAGCAGGTTGCTCTTGCCGTGCACCACCTCGTCGTGGCTGAGGGCGAGCATGAAGTTCTCGGTGAAGGCGTACCAGATCGAGAACGTCACATGGTTCTGATGGAACTGGCGGAACCAGGGATCGAGCTCGAAGTAATCGAGCATGTCGTGCATCCAGCCCATATTCCACTTCAGATTGAAGCCCAGGCCGCCGATGTCAGTGGGCTGGGTGACGAGGGGCCAGGTGGTGGATTCCTCGGCAATCGAAAGGGCGCCGGGGTAATGCTGGAACAGCACATGGTTGGCCTGCTGCAGGAAGCGCACCGCCTCGGTATTCTCGCGGCCGCCATATTCATTGGGCAGCCATTCGCCATCGGGTCGCAGGTAATCGCGATAGAGCATCGAAGCGACGGCATCGACCCGGATGCCATCGATGTGAAACTCCTCAAACCAATAGATGAGGTTGGCAACCAGGAAGTTGCGCACCTCGTTGCGGCTGTAATTGAAGATCAAGGTGCCCCATTCCTTGTGCTCACCGATGCGCGGATCAGCGTGCTCATAGAGGTGCTGGCCATCGAAGAAGGCCAAGCCATGGGCATCCTTGGGGAAATGGCCCGGCACCCAGTCGAGGATCACCCCGATCCCCTCGGCATGGCAGCGGTCGACGAAGGCGCGGAATTCATCCGGGCTGCCGTAGCGGCTGGTGGGGGCATACCAGCCGGTCACCTGGTAGCCCCAGGAGCCATCGAAGGGATGCTCCGAGATCGGCAGCATCTCCAGGTGGGTGAAGCCCCGTGCCTTCACGTAGGGGATGAGCTTGTCGGCCAGCTCCGGGTAGGTGAGCAGGCGGGCGCCGGGTTTGAGGTCGGCGGCGGGCACCGGCGGCCTGGCGGTGCCATCCGGCTCGATGTAGGGCTGGTCAGCGGCGGCATGCATCCAGCTGCCCAGGTGCACCTCGTACACGGAGATCGGCTGCTGCAGCGGGTTGCGGCTATCCCGCTCCTCCATCCAGCCGGCGTCGTTCCAGCGGTAGCGGCCGCGGGCCGCCACGATCGAACCGTTGGCGGGCCGCACCTCGTGGCGGAAGCCGTAGGGGTCGGCCTTGGCGTAGCAATGGCCGTTCTGGGCCCGTACCTCGTACTTGTAGATGGCGCCCTCCGCCAGGCCGGGGATGAACAGCTCCCAGCAGCCGCCGAGGCGGGACTGCATCGGATGGTGGCGGCCATCCCAGCTGTTGAAGCCCCCCAACACCGACACACTGCGGGCGTTGGGGGCCCACAGGCAGAACATCACGCCGGCGACGCCCTCGATCTCCACCAGATGGGCGCCCATCCGCTCCCAGATGTGTTGATGGTTGCCCTCGGCGAAGAGGTGGCGATCAAGTTCGCCCATCCACTCCTGCCGGAAGGCCCAGGGATCGTGCTGCTCGTGCACGAGGCCGCCCCGCTCCACCCGCAGGCGGTAGCCACTGCCG
>JBILEP010000082.1:0-7814 GCA_044352045.1 Cyanobium sp.
TGCAATAGAGGAGCTGCCCCTGCCAGCGCCTTACCGTAGCCGCATCGTCGGGATCCTGAGGTTCAGCGGCAGCGGCCGCCGCGGCGAGCACCGCCAGGAAGGCGGCGACGGTGTCGATGAACCAGCCCTCCTCCTCCGCCGTGGCGGGGCGTACGAACAGCACATGGGGGGAGAAGATCGCCCCCCAGTCCGGCAGGGGCCGGGGTTGGCAGAACGGCGGGTGCGGCAGGGCCGCCAGGGCGGCATCCACTGCGGCGGGAAGGGCCTCGCCGACGGGGGAGAGGTCGACGATCGCCGCCGACACCACCCCGCGGCCGGCGACGATGTCGGCGCCGAATACCGGCAGGTCGTAGCAGGGATCGGGGAACAGCACGCAGTGCAGGATCTGCAGGCCCGCGCCGAGGCGGGCGGTTTCGAGGTGCAGCTTGCGCAGGCCGCGGCAGCGGTGAACCTCATTGCGGATGAACAGGTCCTCGCCGTCGAGGCTGCCGCTGATCGCCTCCAGATCCGGATCGATCGCCAGCGGTTCCAACCCTGCCAAGCCATCCCGGCAGGCGCGGATCCGCTCCGCCAGGGCATCCACCAGGGGATGAATGCCTCCCGGCAGGGGGCTGGAGACGCTGGGGCCGGCGGGGGCCTGGGGCATGGCGGCCCGGTGAGGTTCAGAATGGCGATCCTGACACGCGTGGATGACGCTGCGGATGGGTGGGGATAACGGGGGGGGAGACGCTTCGGACTCCGCGGCGGCAGACCAGGCCAACCTGTTGCCGGGCCTTGGCCAACCCCAGCGGCATGGGCTGGCAAATGGCGCCGAGCTGGTGAGCCTGCCCCTCCCCGGCGCTCCCCTGGTCTGCGTCGATTTCTGGTGTCGGGCCGGCAGCGTCTTCGAACGGGGCGAGGAGAGCGGCCTGGCCCACTTCCTCGAGCACATGGTGTTCAAGGGCAGCGACAGGCTGGAGGCGGGCGAATTCGACAGGCGCATCGAAGCCCTCGGTGGCAACAGCAACGCCGCCACCGGCTTCGACGACGTGCATTACCACGTGCTCATTCCCCCCGACGCCGCCGCCCAGGCGGTGGACCTGCTGCTCGATCTGGTGCTGCGACCCCGGCTGGATGCGGAGGCCTTCGCCATGGAGCGGCAGGTGGTGCTCGAGGAGCTCTCCCAGAGCGAGGACCAGCCCGAGGAGGTGGCGGTGCAGACCCTCTTGGCCCGCGCTTGCCCCGACCACCCCTACGGCCTGCCGATCCTGGGGCGACGGGAGCGGCTGCTGGCCCACGACCCGGCCGCCATGGCCGACTTCCACCAACGGCTCTACGGAGCCGGCCGCTGCGAACTCGCGCTCAGCGGCGCCGTCGACGACGCCCTGTTGGAGCATGTGGCCTGCGGGCCCCTGGGCCGGCTGGGGGGCGTGGCCGAACCCGCGCCGCCCCAGGCCCTGCAATTGGTGAGCGGCGAGAATCGCCTCGCCTTGCCCCGCTTGGAGGCCGCCCGCCTGCTGATGGCCTGGTGGCAGCCCGCCGCCGCCGACCTGGCCGGGGTGATGGGCGCCGATCTGGCCACCTCCCTGCTGGCGGAGGGGCGTCGCAGCCGGCTGGTGGAGCGGCTGCGGGAGCAGCTGCGCATTGTCGAGAGCATCGACCTCGATCTCCACCCGATGGAGTGCGGCAGCCTCGCCCTGCTGGAGGCGGTCTGCGACGAAGCCGATCTCCCGGAGGTGCGTCAGGCGATCGAGCAGGTCTGGCGTGAGGTGATGGAGGAGCCAGTCGGGGAGGCGGAGTGGTCGCGGGCCCGGCGTCTGGTGGCCAACAACTACCGCTTCGCGCTGGAGTCGCCCGGCGCCGTCGCGGGACTAATCGGCAACAGCCACCTCTGGGGGCGCCGCCAGCCGCTGAGCGCACCGCTGCTGGAATTGGATCGCTGGAGCCCGCAGCGTCTACGGGAGGAGGCCCTGCCGCGCCTCGATCCCGAGCGGGCCTACGTGCTGGAGGCGGTGCCCGCGTGAGCGTTACTGTGCCCCACCCACCGGGCGCCCCCGTGCGGCTCAGCGGCGGCCTGCCCCTCTGGATCGCGGAGCGCCCTGGCCCGGCGATCATGGCCGCGCGGCTGGTGATCCGCGGCGGCAGCGGCGCCGATCCCGTGGGTGCCCGCGGCGCCCACCAGCTGTTGGCAGGCCTGATGACCCGCGGCTGCGGCGACCTCGACGCCGAGGCCCTCGCCGACCTGATCGAGGGGGCCGGCGCGGGCCTGCGGGCCGATGCCCAGGAGGATGCCCTGATCCTCGGGCTGAAGTGCGCGGCCGACGACGCCAGCACGCTGCTGCCCCTGTTGCTGCGCATGGTGCGACGGCCGGTGCTGGCGACGGACCAGTTCGAGCTGGAGCGCCAGCTGAACCTCCAGACCCTGCAGCGGCAGCGGGAAGATCCCTTCCAGCTGGCCCATGACCTGCTGCGCCAGGCCCTGTACGGCCACGGACCCTATGGCCACGATCCCCTAGGGCTGGAGGACGACCTGGAGGCGCTGCGCCCCCAGCAGCTGGCCTCGCTGGTGCCGGATCTGGGCGGTCGCGGTGCGGCGCTGGTGCTCTGCGGCGATGCCCCAGCGGGGGTAAGCGACCTGCTGGAGCGTGAGCTGGCCGCCGCGCCATGGAGCACCTTCACCCCCCGCCCCGAGGCCGCCCCTGGCGGCCACCCCTGCCACGGGCGGCTGGTCAGCCTGGAGCAGGGCACCGAGCAGTTGGTGCTGCTGCTCGGCGCCGCCACCGTGCCCCTGGGCCACCACGATTCCCTGGCGCTGCGCCTGCTGGAGACCCACCTGGGCATGGGGATGTCCTCACGGCTGTTCGTGACGATGCGGGAGCAGCGGGGCCTCGCCTACGACGTGGGGGTGCACCTCCCCGCCCGTTGTGGTCCGGCGCCGTGGGTGATCCACCTTTCCACCTCGGCGGAGCGGGCCGCGGAAGCCACCAGCTGCCTGCTGGACGAGTGGCAACGGCTGCTGGAGACGCCGCTCTCGGACGAGGAGCTGGGGCTGGCCCTGGCCAAGTTCCGGGGGCTGGAGGCGATGGGCCGGCAGACCTGCGGACAGATCGCCGAACGCTGGGCGCTGCTGCTCGGCCATGGTCTGCCGATCGATCACCTCGCGCACTGCCTGGAGAGCGCCCATGAGCTCCAGGCCAGCGATCTGCAGGCGGCGGCTCGCCGGTGGCTGCGGGAACCCCGACTCAGCCTGGTCGGACCCTCCGCCGCCGTGACGGCGGCCGCGGCGGCCTGGCGGCGCCATCCCCTCAGTGCGGGGCCGTATCCCCCGGGGCCAGCAAGCTGAGGCGGGCCTGGTCGAGCAGGAAGGTGCCGCGCCGAAAGCGCACCGCCACAACCCCCAAAGCCCGGCACTCCACCACCTGGCCGATCTCACCGGGGTCGACCAGATCAGGGGGGCGGAGCATCGGCATCGGGTCGGCGGTCTTGAGGTACGCCAGGCTGCCGCTCAAGCGCACGGGCGTGCCCACGGAGAGGAGGATCGCCCGCTCGCATTCCTCTAATGGTTCCCCCTGCGCCCCATCGTCCAACTCCCGGCTTCCGCTCACCCCACTCCCCCGTCACAGCCCTGTGCAAGCGACCCTAGCTGCAGCAGGATGGGCGCCAGCGACGGAGACCCCCGTGAGGGCCCTGGCCAATCTGAGCGGCGCCATCGCCGGGCTGCTGCTGATCCTGGTGGGCGGTCTGGTGCCGGCATCGCTGCCGCTCTGGGATCCAGCCAGCGGTTGGGTGCTGAAGCCGTTGATGATCACCCTGCAGGTTCCGGCCCTGCTGCTCACCGCGCTGGTGTGCGGCCACAGGGCCGCGGTGCTCGCGGCGGTCGCTTACCTCAGCATCGGTCTGTTTCAGCTGCCGGTGTTCCACGAGGGCGGCGGCATCAGCTATTTGCTGGATCCGGGCTTCGGCTACCTGGCGGGTTTCGTGCCGGCCGCCTGGCTCACCGGCAAGCTCGGACGCCAGCAGGGTCTCGACGATCCCCTCTCCCTCAGCGGCCTGGCCGCCATCGGCCTGTTGGTGATCCACCTCTGCGGCCTCGCCAATCTGGTGCTCGGGGGGGTGGCGGGCCGCTGGGGCACCAGCTTCCTGCCCCTGCTGCGCGACTACAGCCTGGCGTTGCTGCCCCAGCTCGTCGCCTGCTGCGCGGTGGGCGTGCTGGCCTGGCTGCTGCGTCGGCTGCTGCTGGTTCCCTCATGAACCCCAAGGTTGAGAGCGTGCCCAGGGCCCGCCTGGCGCGCTCCCGGGCCGGACTCAGCTGGCTCCTGGCCGGGGCCCTGGTGTTGCTGGATCAGGCCAGCAAGCTCTGGGCCACCCAGCAGCTGCCCCCGGGCGAGGCGATCGCCTTCCTGCCCGGCCTGCTCCAGTTGCGTTTGGTCCGCAACAGCGGCGCCGCCTTCAGCCTGTTCACCGGCTGGGCGCCCCTGCTCGCCGTCATCAGCCTGCTGGTCTGCGGGGCCGTGGCGCTGGTGCTGCTGCGCCGCCCCCCCAACGACACCGGTGCGGCCCTGGCCCTGGGCTTCCTGCTCGGGGGCGCCGCCGGCAACGGCATCGACCGCTGGCGACTAGGGGCGGTGATCGATTTCCTGGAGATCGTGCCGATCCAGTTTCCGGTGTTCAACCTTGCCGACGTGGCGATCAATCTGGCGGTGCTCTGCTTCGCCCTCGACGCCCTGGCCGCCCTGCGCCGGGAGGGCTCCCGCGATGCCTGAAACCCTGGAGAGGCTGCAGCGGCTGCCGGGGCAGCTCGGCCTGGCGCCCGACCCCAGCGGCGAGGGTGAGCTGATCCTGGAGGTTCCTGGCTCGCCGCCGCGCCCCCTTCCCCTGCTGGGGGGCTGTTACCGCATCGGCCGCGACAGCAGCTGCGACGTGGTGGTCGACCATGGCGTCGTCAGCCGCAGCCATGCCCTGCTGGAACGGCACGGCAACCACTGGCTGCTGCAGGACAGCGGCTCCACCAATGGCCTTTGGTGGCGCGGTCGGCGGGTGCGGCAGCTGGTGCTGCGGGACGGGGACCGGGTGAGCTTCGGGCCCGAGGCGAAGGGGGAGTTGCCCTCCCTGCTCTTTCGTCGCCCCACCAGCTCCCGCTGGCAGTCCCTGCGGCGACGGGGCGGCATCGCCCTGGCGGGTCTGGCCGGGGGCGGCCTGCTGCTGCTCGCCCTCTCCGCCCTGCAGATGCCGATCCGGGGCAGCCTGGCCACGGTGCGGGGCCCCCTGGTGCTTTACGACGGCGACAACCAGCCGGTCGCCTCCGCCAATGACCAGCGCCACCATGAGCTGCAGCACCTGGGCGCATACCCGCCGGTGCTGATCGATGCCCTGCTCGCCAGCGAGGACAGCCGCTTCTGGTGGCATCCGGGCGTCGATCCAATCGGCACCGCCCGCGCCCTGGTGGCCAACCTGCTGGGCGGTCGGGTGGTGGAAGGGGGCAGCACCCTCACCCAGCAGCTGGCCCGCAGCCTCTACCCCGCCCAGGTGGGGGAGGGGGAAACCCTCGAACGCAAGTGGCGCGAGCTGCTGGTGGCGCTGCAGCTGGAGGCCCGCTTCAGCAAGCGCGATCTGCTGCTCAGCTACCTCAACCGCGTCTACCTTGGCGCCGGCTGGGGCTTCGAAGATGCCTCCCAGCGCTTCTTCGGCCGTTCCGCCTCCCGCCTGCAGCTGGAGGAGGCGGCCCTGCTGGTGGGGCTGCTGCCCTCCCCCAACGGCCACGACCCCTGCCTGAATCCCCAGGCGGCCCTCAACGCCCGCAATGGTGTGCTCACCAAGATGGCCGCCACCGGTCGCATCAGCGCCGACCAGGCCCGCACCGCCAAGCGCCGACCGATCCGCCTGTCGGGCAACGCCTGCCGCGCCAGCAACCGCCGGGCCGCACCCTTCTACACCGACCAGGTGCGACGCGACCTGGACGACCTGGTGGGGGTGGAGGTGGCCAGCGAGGGCAACTACCTGATCGATACCCACCTCGATCCGGCGCTGCAGGCGCTGGTGGAGCGGCTGCTGCGGGAGCGGATCGAGGCCAACCGCGATCGGCGGGTGAGCCAGGGGGCGGTGGTGGTGCTCGACAGCCGCACGGGCGGAATCCTGGCGATCGCAGGCGGCAGGGACTACCGCCAGAGCCAGTTCAACCGGGCCTCGATGGCCCTGCGCCAGCCCGGCAGCACCTTCAAGCTGATGCCCTATGTGGTGGCCCTGGAGCGGGGCAAGCGCCCGGGTGACAGCGTCAGCTGCGCCCCCCTGCGCTGGCGGGGCCAGATCTTTGACAGCGGCTGCGGCGGCTCCTTGAGCCTGCGCAGCGCCCTGGCGATCAGCAGCAACACCGCCGCCCTGCGGCTGGCCCGGGAGGTGGGGCTGGAGGCGGTGGTGCACAAGGCCCGCGACCTGGGCATCCGCAGCCCGCTGGCCCCGGTTCCGGGCCTGGCGCTCGGGCAGAGCGAGGTGACCCTGCTGGAGCTCACCGCCGCCTACGCCGCCGTGGCGAACAACGGCGTCTGGAGTCCGCCCACCACCATTCGCAGGCTGACCGACGCCGAGGCCTGCTCCACCCCGTCCCGGGATTGCCGCAGCGCCGCCTCCGGGCGGCCGATCACCACCCCGGGGAGACGGGTGATGAAGGCGAGCACCGCCCGCGACATGCGCAGCCTGCTGCAGGGGGTGGTAAACAGCGGCACCGGCACCGCCGCCTGGGTAGGGGGAGGCGCCGCGGGCAAGACCGGCACCACCAACGATGCCCGCGACCTGCTCTTCGTGGGCTTCCTGCCGGAGCGCCACTGGACGATGGGGATCTGGCTCGGGAACGATGACAACCGCCCCACCCGCGCCAGCAGCGCTCTGGCGGCGGGTCTGTGGGGCGAGATCCTGCGCGCCTCCTCCCCCTCCCGCTGACGCGATGGCGCGCGGCCTGCCCTCCGGACCACGCCTCTGGCTTGGGATCCTGCTGGTGTTTCTGGCCCTGGCCCTGGTGGGGGTGGTGCTGCAGGCGTTCAACCAACTGCTCTGGCAGCTGAGCTACTGGCTGCCGGGCTGGCTGCTCGGCCCGCTGCTCCTGCTTGCGCTGGCCGCCCTGGGCCTGGCGGTGGCCCAGGTGGGCTGGCCCTGGCTGCAAGCCTGGCGGCGGCGTGGCCGCCCCGGCCTGCCAGCGGACGCCAGTGCCCTGCCCCCCCCCAGCAACCGCCGCGAGGCGGCCCAGCGCAACTTGGAAGCGATCGACCAGACCCTCGAGCGCGTGCGGGACGCCGTGGAGCGCCAGGCCCTGCGGGAGGAGCGCGCGCGCATGCAGGCGGAGCTGGAGCGGGGCGATCTGGTGATGGTCGTCTTCGGCTGCGGATCCTCCGGCAAGACCTCCCTGATCCGGGCGTTGTTGCAGGAGCTGGTGGGGGAAGTGGGGGCGCCGATGGGCAGCACGCGGGACGCGGCCCGCTATCGCCTGCGCCTGCGGGGTCTGGAGCGGGCGGTGATCCTTGAGGACACCCCCGGCATCCTCGAGGCCGGCCAAGAGGGGCGGGAGCGGGAACGGCTGGCCCGCCGCCAGGCAGTGCGGGCCGATCTGCTGCTGCTGGTGGTGGATGGTGACCTGCGGGCCAGCGAACGGGAGGTGTTCGAGGCCCTGGCCTCGCTGGGCAAGCGGCTGCTGCTGGTGCTCAACAAGTGCGATCTGCGGGGGGAGCAGGAGGAGCAGCGGCTGCTCGCCCTGCTGCGCCACCGTTGCGCCGGCCGCATCGCCCCGGATGACGTGATCCCGGCCAGCGCCTCCCCCCAGTCGGTGCCGATGCCCGGCGGTCGCCCCC